>DYNR01000182.1 GCA_020720945.1 Chthoniobacter flavus
TCTCCTAACAATAACTTAAAATAGTCGATTATTTGATTTTTATGATCAGAAATACTTCTTGAATCTGGAAAATATTTCATTAAAAAGGGACGCTTGCTCAAACCGTAAGAAAGGAACGCTTCACGGTATCGCAAAAATAACTCTTCATTGATGATCACATCGAAATTACCAAAATAGTACGGAAACACTTGGCCAAAGTCTTTCACGACATCCACATAGATATAAAAATCAAGTTTGCTTTTATCAACAACAATGGAATTGCTCCCGTAGGTCTTCATGAATGTTTGACTCCTTTTCAAGGCATTCAAGTCACGCATTGTGTAAAAGTACAGATCTTCAGCGCTAGGAAGATGTTTTTTGGAGGGGTATTTACCAATGAAATTTCCAATATAGTCAAAACGATCCATCGAAAAACTCTTCCCCTCAATAGTATGAAAAAGATGTTTTTGTATGTAATGGTAATCCATGCCTAAAGACTCGCTCCGATAAAGCGCGATTAGGATTGGAAACTGCATAACTTTTGAAGTTTGCGAAAAAACACCGCTCCCAATCACAATAGAATCAACCAATTTATACGAACAAGCAAATCGCCTAAGAGAATTAAAGTTCGCTTTTTTGATCAAATAGGACAGCGGATGCAATACGCAGATATACTTTGCGTTCAACTCCTTGTAAGAAAGCAAAAACGAAATCCCCAAATCTCTACTAGCAACCCGGCGATCTATATCAAAAAGTTGCTTTTTTGTTTCATTTCTTATGATTGATGTCGTATCGTTGTACGGGGGATTGCCAATAATGATCAACTTTTCTTCATCGGAAATACCGTAGGATGCACGCGCAAAATCAGTCAATGCGTTAAAATTGAAAATTTTAGCAAAAGATTTTCCCTCTTGAGCCATCCTCGCAGCAGTAGTATCAATGTCGTTACCGACCACCCGCAATCCATCCATCGGACGCAAAAAATTCCCGTATCCGCAAGAGGTATCTAAAACAACGCTGTTGTTTTCGAGCAACGGAACAATCAGATCCCATACGATAGATACATATTCGTTTTTTGTGTAGTAGCTTCCGAGGTTAACTCGTTGCGCATAGCCGAGATGCGTCTGATTTTCCACGGGAATTGGATCGGTGTCGTTCATTACGAACTTTTTGCTAAAGCGTGCTACCGCTGCGCGACCCTCCCGCCTCTCACAGCAAATTAGGTCGCAACCACTTCTCCGCCTCTTCCACGCTGCGCCCTGTCCTCTTGGCGTAATCTTCGAGTTGGTCTCGCCCGATCTTTCCAACCCCAAAATACTTCGCCGCAGAATGCGAAAAATAATACCCGCTCACGCTGCTCGGCGGATCCATCGCCAAACTTTCCGTCAATGTGATTCCCGTATTTTCCGGCACCCCCATCAACGCGAACAACTGCCGCTTCCCGTTGTGGTCGGGACAAGCCGGATAACCGGGCGCAGGCCGTATCCCCCGATATTTTTCGCGGATTAACTCTTCGGGCGAAAGGTTTTCCGATGCGCCAAACCCGCATTGCTTCCGCGCCTCGCGATGCATCCACTCCGCGAACGCTTCCGCGAAACGATCCCCTAACGCCTTGACTATCAACGCAGAATAGTCGTCTCCTTTTTCCTCAAACCCGCGCGCAAAAGTCCCGACCTCCGGCCCAGCAGTCACAGCGAACCCCCCGATAAAATCGACCACCCCGCCCGCCTTCGGCGCAACGAAATCCGCCAAACACAAGTTGGGTTGCCCCGCAGGTTTCTCCATCTGCTGACGCAAAAACGGCACCGTAGCCAAAACGGAAGACCTCTCCCGATCCGCGTAAATTTCGATGTCGTCCCCGACCGAATTTGCCGCCCAAAACGAAAGGACTCCGCGAGGCGAAAACCTCTTCTCCGCGAGAATCTGCCCCAAGAGTTCCTGCGCATCATCAAAAAGCACTTTCGCCTCTTCCCCGATTTTTTCGTCCTGGAAAATTTTCGGGTATCGCCCGTGCAACTCCCACGCGGCAAAGAACGGCGACCAGTCGAAAAGCGCGACCAGCTCTTCTAGCGGAACCGCATCAAATACCTGCACCCCAAAGCGTTGTGGCTCTGCAATCCCGCTCTCAGACCAATCGCAACAAAACGCGTTCTTCCTGGCTTCCTCCAGCGGCAACAATTTGTGCGTCCGCGTTTTTTCCGCGTGCTCGTCCCGCAAACGCCCATATTCCACTTCCATTTGCGCTAGGTATTCGCCCTTCCGCTCCGGGTTGATCAGCGAAGTCGCCACATTCACGCTCCGCCCCGCATCCAAAACATGGACGACTCCCCCGTCGTAGTGCTGCGCCATTTTCACCGCCGTGTGCGCCTTGCTCGTAGTCGCCCCGCCGATGAGAAGGGGAACGCTAAAACCCTCGCGCTTCATCTCCTTGGCAACATGGATCATCTCGTCGAGCGAAGGGGTGATCAACCCGCTCAACCCGATGATGTCGGCCTTGCGCTCCTTGGCTGCCGCGAGGATTTTTTCGCAAGGAACCATCACCCCGATGTCTATGACCTCGAAGTTGTTACACGCCAACACGACCCCCACGATGTTCTTCCCTATGTCGTGGACATCCCCTTTCACCGTGGCCAAAAGGATGCGCCCTTGGGCTCTCGCTCCCGGATTTTCCAAGCGCTCTTTTTCCATGAATGGCTCGAGCCACGCCACCGCCTTTTTCATCACCCGCGCGCTCTTGACCACCTGGGGCAAAAACATTTTTCCCTCGCCAAACAAATCCCCCACGACTTTCATCCCGTCCATCATCGGCCCTTCGATCACCGCCAGCGGCTTCCCGTATTTGAGCCGCGCCTCTTCGGTGTCTGCATCAATAAAATCCGTGTTCCCTTTGAGCAATGCGTGCTTGAGACGCTCTTCGACGGATGCCTCGCGCCAAGACAAATCTTGCTGCGCCGCTTGGGCGGTTTTGCCGCCTCCCCGCGCTTTCAGATCGTCAGCAAAAGCGACGAGCCTCTCGGTCGCATCCGCGCGCCGGTCGAACAACACATCCTCGATCAACCCGAGCAACTCCGCCGGGATATCCGCATAAACCGCCAACTGTCCGGCATTTACAATTCCCATATCCAACCCCGCCTGGATCGCGTGATACAAAAACACCGCGTGCATCGCCTCCCGCACCGCGTTGTTCCCCCGAAAAGAAAACGAGATGTTGCTGATGCCGCCGCTAACCCGCGCAAACGGCAGATTGCCCTTGATCCACCGCGTGGCTTCGATGAAGTCGATGGCGTAGCGGTTGTGCTCGTCGATCCCTGTCGCCACGGTCAATATGTTGGGGTCGAAAATGATGTCTTCGGCAGGAAAATTCGCCGCTCCAACCAGAAGCTCGTAAGCCCTGGAACAGATGGCGATCTTCTTCTCCAGCGAGTCCGCCTGCCCCCCTTCATCAAACGCCATCACAATCACCGCCGCCCCGTAAGCCCGCACCTTCCTCGCGCATTCCAAAAACTTTTCTTCGCCTTCTTTCAGGCTGATAGAATTGACGATGCACTTGCCCTGCACGCAACGCAACCCGGCTTCGAGGACTTCCCACTTCGAGGAATCGAGCATGATGGGAACCCGGGAAATATCGGGCTCTGCCGCGATCAAATTCAAAAACTTCGTCATTGCGGCAACCCCGTCGAGCATCCCTTCGTCCATGTTGATGTCGATGACCTGCGCACCCGCTTCCACTTGCTGCCGAGCCACTTGCAACGCAGCATCGTAATCGCCCGCAAGGATGAGTTTCGCAAATTTCGGGGACCCCGTGACATTCGTCCGCTCCCCGACATTGATGAAAGGAATTTCTGGCCTCGCATCAAACGCCTCCAGCCCGCTCAGGCGCAAAGTGCGGTGCGGCGACGCGAGGCGGCGGGGTGCAACTCCCCGCACGGCACGGGCCATCGCGGCGATGTGGTCGGGCGTCGTCCCGCAACACCCGCCCAGCACATTGAGCAAACCGTCTTCCGCCCACGCCCGAAGCTGCGGGGCCAAGGTTTCCGGAGTCTCGGGAAAACCCGTCGGCGAAAGAGGGTCGGGCAATCCGGCGTTCGGGTAAGTGCTGATAAAAAACGGCGCTTTTTCTGAAAGCTCGGCGATATGCGGGCGCATCTCCGCGGGTCCGAGCGCGCAATTCAACCCGATGCTCAAAAGCGGAAAATGCGAAACGGAATTCAAAAACGCCTCGACCGTCTGCCCGGTCAAAGTCCGCCCGCTCAAATCCGTGATCGTCCCAGACACCATCACGGGCCACGAACGCCCCGCCTTTTCAAAAAATTCTCCGAGGGCGAACAACGCCGCCTTGGCGTTGAGCGTGTCGAAGATGGTTTCAACTAAAAAAATGTCCACCCCTCCTTCTGCAAGGGCTTCGATCTGCTCGGAATACGCCGCAACCACTTGAACAAACGACACTTCCCTCTTCCCAGGATCGTTCACATCCCTGGAAATACTCAGCGTCCGGTTGAGCGGTCCAACGGACCCCGCAACAAAAACACGCCTCCCAGTCTCTCCCGAAGCCGCCTCCCGCGCCACTTTTGCAGCCGCCAAATTGATGTCCTTCACGGCGGATGCCAAACCGTATTCGGACTGCGAAATCGAAGTCGCATTGAAAGTGTTTGTCTCGATGATGTCCGCCCCCGCCGCTATATACTGGCGATGGACGGCCAAGATCACATCCGGCCTCGTCAAAACCAACAAATCGTTGTTGCCCTTCAAATCGGAAGAATGCTCCCGAAAACGGTCGCCCCGATAATCTTCTTCTTGCAACTTGTAACGCTGGACCATCGTCCCCATCGCCCCGTCTAAGATGGCTATCCTTTCAGACAAAAGGGCTCGTAGGGCGGCTTCAGACTCGGAAACTGGGTATTTTTTCATGGTTTTTTGCTATTCGTTTCGTGGTAATTTTTTTCGG
>DYNR01000183.1 GCA_020720945.1 Chthoniobacter flavus
AACTTCACGGAAAGAACCGCTTTTTTTTCGTCCAACCCCGCGAGGTGAAGGTAGCTCTCCGCCAGCGGTCCTGTCAGGCGAATCCAAAATAACTCTGTCGTATCCAACGCGTTACCGTTTGCTTGGTAATTGTAAAAATGCCCCGGAGGAATCAGGAAAACCTCTTTCTCTCTGACGGTGTGCGGGGCACTGTGCGCCATTTTCAAATCCACCGCCCCCGCCTTCACATAGTTGATGCTGTAATAGCCCCCGTTGGTGCGCGAAAGCTTTTTCTTGCAGTCTTTTATCCCGAACGCCTCGGGCCATACCCCCGTCCAAGAACCGAAGTTTCGCGAAGGCCAGTAAAAAATATCATCCATAACGCAGATTCAACAAAATCACACCTTTTATAAACAAATGCCCCCTTTCGCGCCAGAAGAAATCGTGCGACATTGCCTCCGCAGTCAAAACATAAACACACTTTGAAAACAGACATGAAAACACGAGAAAAAGGAATGGGGTTGAATTTTGAAACCGTCAATGTCCACGAGTTTTCGCTCGGAGAAGCGCAACACCGCGACAAAAAAAACCGATGAGCTGGCAATTTCAATCGCTCTTCGCCCTGCTGGCATTTTCGCTGTCTTTTTTGTTTATGAAAAAAGCCGACGGGATCCATTCCAGTCCCTCGTTTATGCTGTTGCTGATGTGCGGGATTAACGGGGTTATCGCCGTAGGGCACGGGCTTTCTTTTAAGGTTGCGCCCGTTTTGAGCCTGCCTTACCTCGGGTTCATGCTTGTCGCTTCGTTGCTTTGCTACTTTGCCAGCTATTTTCAGATCAGTGCAGTCTCCAACGCCCCGAATCCGGGCTATGCGCTGGCGATGATTTCTTGTTCTTCGGTGCTCGTTGCAGTGCTTTCCATTTTCTTGTTCGGAGCAGAAATAACCTTGCTGAAAGCTTGCGGCATCTTGCTCAGTGTTGCGGGCGTTCTTATTCTAGTTCTTTAACTCAACCAAACTCATCTATGACATCATTTCCACGCGATTTTATTTGGGGCTTTGCCGCCGCCGCCTACCAGATCGAAGGGGCCGCTTACGAGGACGGCAAGGGGCTTAACACCTGGGATGTGTTTTGCAAAAAACAGGACGCTATTGATGGCGGGCATTCGGGCGACATCGCTTGCGACCACTACCACCGCTGGCGCGAAGACCTCGACCTGATGCAAAAGCTGAACACCAAAGCGTATCGGCTTTCGATCAACTGGGCGCGTGTTTTGCCCGATGGCGAAGGCAAGGTGAACGAAAAAGGGATGGCGTTTTACGAGACGCTGGTGGACGCTTTGCTCGAACGGGGCATCACGCCGATGGTTTCGCTTTTCCATTGGGACTACCCGTTCGCTCTCTATTGTCGGGGAGGCTGGCTTTCTCCCGACAGCCCGGAGTGGTTTGCAAAATACGCCGCCCTCGTGGTGAAACGCCTTGGCGACCGCGTGAAACTTTGGCTCACGCACAACGAACCTTCTTGCGTGACGCACATGGGCCATGTCAACGGCACGCACGCGCCTGGATTGCAACTCAGCAGAATGGAATACCTCCGCGTGGCCCACAACATCCTCCTTTCCCACGGGCGGGCGGTGCAAGAAATCCGCACCCACTGCAAGGACTCCCGTATCGGCATCGTGCCCGCCGCCTGCTCCTACATCCCTGCCAGCAGCAAACCGGAGGACATCGAGGCGGCGCGGAGTTACACCTTTTCCGTGCAGGAGCACGCCCCGATTTTTTCTTACACCTGGTGGCTCGATCCCGTTTATCGCGGGCACTACCCCGAAGACGCACTCCGCTTTTTCGGGAAGGATGCGCCGAAGGTTGCGCCGGGCGACATGGAGACGATCTGCCAACCCCTTGATTTTCATGCGGACAACTACTATTTCAGCGAATACCGCATCGGGGCAGGTCCCGATGGCGAGCCCGTGAAAATGCCGCGGGTTCCTGGCTATGCGCAGACGACGCAATGCGATTTCCCGATCACGCCGGAAGGGCTTTACTGGCGTTGCAAATGGATTTACGAACGCTACGGCCTGCCCGTCATCATCACGGAAAACGGGCACCAGAACAACGACCTCATCATGGGCGATGGCAAGGTGCATGACCCCGCCCGCATCGACTACACCCGCAACCACTTGCTCATGATGCGCCGTGCGATTTCGGAGGGCATCCCCGTGATCGGCTACCTCCACTGGACTTTTATGGACAACTTCGAGTGGGCGCTCGGCTATAAAATCCGGGTCGGCATGGTTTACACCAACTACGAGACCCTCGAACGAATCCCCAAAGACAGTGCCCGCTGGTATGCCCGCGTGATGGAGACGAACGGTGCCTCGCTCGACGAAAACCCGTTCGCCAACGATTGAATCCGAAAACCCGTGAGCACGACCCCTTCTTTTATCTGCATTCCCGATTCCGTTTCTACAAGTCTGGCCGCCCCCGAAATCGGCGGGGTCTTCCTCGAAGCCGATGCTCCGCTTCTCAAAAAGCGGGTGCTGGACGGCATCCGCATTCCCGGTCTCCAGGCGTTTCTCTCGATCGGGAGATTCTGCCCGCAGGGGCGGTTCGACGCCTTGAAAAAGTATGGCGACCTCCTCCATTTCGAGCCTTTTTGGGTCGCCCCTTCCTTCGGGAAAACGGAATCGGAACTTTTGCGGGAAACGCAGTTTTTGCTTTGGGAGCGGACGGACGGCCAGTGTGGTATCCTGCTCCCGCTCTGCCATGGGGACACCCGCACTTCGCTGGAAGGGACTCCCGACGGGATCGCCTTGCGCATGGAAGGCGCGCTGGAAGGGACAGAGCCAGAGAAAACCCTCGTCGCCTTTTCTGCGATCGGGCCCGATCCCTACCGTCTCGTCCATGATGCCATGCGTGCCGTGGCGGAACGACTCGGGACATTCAGGCTCCGCGAAGACAAAACGAAACCGCCGTTCATGGGCTACTTGGGCTGGTGCACCTGGAACGCTTTTTACAAGGAGGTCAACGAGGAGGGGGTGTTGGAGGGATTGGAGTCGTTCCAAAAGGGCGGGCTACTTCCCAAGTTCATGATTCTCGATGACGGGTGGCAGGATTACGACGGCTATTACTTGAACGATTTCTCCCCCGATAAAAAGAAGCTGCCGGGCGGCCTTGCGCCCCTCATCCAAAAAGCCAAAGAGCGTTTCGGGATCCGTATTTTTGGTGTCTGGCACGCTTTCCTCGGATACTGGTGGGGACCTCATCCAGAGAAGCCGATTTCGCAAAAATACCGGACGCTCAAAAACCGCGTCGTGAGCGTTTTCAGCAAAGACGGTTCGCCCGATTTGCTCTGCCCGATCGTTCCCGAAGATATCGGAAAATTTTATGAAGATTTTCACGCCTATTTGCGCGAGCAAGGTGTGGACATGCTCAAGGTAGATAACCAAGGGGCGTTTGAGTTTCAGATCGACGGGAAGCTCGGGCGTTTCGGCACATTCAAAGCCTACCACGATGCGCTCCAAAAAACGACCTCGGAAAAGTTCTCGAAAAACCTCATCAACTGCATGAGCAATGTCTCCGATGTTGCCTTCAACCTCCACACCTCCAACGGGTGGCGCAATTCGCTCGATTACTACCCAGCGGCAGACACCGCCGCGCAGCAGTCCCATGTCCACCAGAACGCAATGAACGCCCTCTGGAGTTCCTCGTTTGCGTGGCCCGATTGGGATATGTTCCAGACCCATGCTCCCCACGCCGAGTTCCACGCCGCCGCCCGTGCGGTCAGCGGTGGCCCGGTCTATGTTTCCGATGTTCCCGGACAACAAAACTTTGCGCTTTTGCGGAAAATGGCATTGGCCGATGGCACGGCTTTGCTGTGCGACCGCCCCGCATTGCCCGCACGAGATTCCATTTTCCTGGATTGCTGGAACGAACCCCATCTTTTGAAAATCCATAATAGGAAGGGGGCTTTGGGAGTCATCGGGGTTTTTCACTGCTGCCGCAACGCCGATACCGCAAGCGGCGATTTTTCTCCTGCCGACATCCCCGACATCGGGGGCGAACGCTTCGCGGTCTATGCGCACAATGCCCGCACTTTGCGCGTGATGGATGCGAACGAGCGGGAAAAAATCATGCTGCATCGCACGGGGTTTGAAATTTTTACAGTCGCCCCCCTCCAGGCGGGATTCGCCGCCCTCGGTTTAGCCGAGAAATTCAACTCCGCCGCCACGCTCCTCGGGGTAACGGAAGAGGCGGACGGGTGGCGGGTCGGGTTGGCCGAGGCGGGCCTCGCAGTTTTTTGCGTCCCGTTCCCTTGCCGGGCAGTCGGTCCGTGCGGCGAAGAGTTGGAATCCCATCACGATGCCGAAACCGGAAAGCTGGAGGTTCTTTTGCCCTCTGGCATCCAAGCCTGCCGGATTTGCAAAAACCCCAATAACTAAACTGAATGAAAAAAATAGCACTTCTCCTCACGGGATTCTTCGTCGGAATCCTTTCTTTTGCCCGCGCTGAATCCACGACGGTAACCATTTCCTCGAAAGAAATGGTTAAAGATTGTAGCAAGTTTGGGGTCAATATCTACAACGACCCCTATTTTGCCAGCAGCCAGGCGAAGAACAAAGCGGCCACCAATTTCGAGGGAAGCCTTTACCGCCAGTGCCTCAATGGGTCTGGCTACGATGCCGAGGGGTTCGATTCCGCCATCCGCATTCCTGCGGGTTCGCCTTGGTATGAGTGTTTGAAGGGGGCGGATTTCACGATTCTCTCTGGTCCCGCCAAGTGGCAAAAAGGCAAGATCAAGGATTTCCAGGACATCGAAATTCCCTTGGGAGGAAAAACCGTGAAAGGGAGCAGGATTCTTTTTGAACAACCGCTCAAGCTCGCCGACGGGGCCCCTTGCCCTCCGCACAAAATGGAAAAGGAAACCGAGCGGGCGGGCATCCTCG
>DYNR01000184.1 GCA_020720945.1 Chthoniobacter flavus
ACAATGGCGGCACTCCTGATCTGCGGATCGAGGAGCTTTTTTTGCCTCCCGATTCCGTTCTCCCCCCGTCTGGATCGGAGGTTTTTGTTGCCGTCCGCCCGTGGGCTTCGGGCAAGACAATTCGTTTTTCTGGGGTCAAGATTTTGCCCGCACCAACCAGCGCCAAATCCTTGTCAAAGGTCGATTGATGAGGGATTTACGCCGCGCCCCGTCGGGCGCGGCGTATTTAACTAGAAGTAATAGAAACATCTGTCGCAGGTTTTCGGCACGAAATGAAGGCGGTTTCAGCTTCCCAAGCTGTTTCCCTTTACGGGGAAGCGAAGCGGAAAAACTATGCCTTCCAGCAATTTCTTGTCGGCTCTGATCGCCCAGACTGGCAAGACCTCGGAAAGCTCCTGATGGTGTGCGCCAGCTGGCTTCACTTGCGGGAATGGTTGGAAACGGGAGACTCGAAACTAGTCAAAGCTAACTTTTGCAAGCGGCACCTCGTTTGTCGTCCGTGCGCTGTGCGCCGTGGTGCCCGTTATTTAGCCGTTTATTTGCAAAGGGTGGCCGCAGTCATGGAAGAACGGAAAAACCTCAAGGCGGGGCTTTTAACGCTCACCGTGAGGAACGGGGAAGACCTCAAGGAGCGGTTTCAGCATTTGGGCGATGCTTGGCGGATCATGAGCAAACATTCTTCGAGGGTCAAAAAAGGGGGTTGGGGAAAATCCGAGTTGGCGAAGATTGCGGGGGGCGTTCGGGCTTGTGAAGTGACTTGCGGGGTCGGCGGTTGGCACCCGCATTATCATGCGTTTGTTTTGCTCGAGGATTATCTTGACCAACGCAAACTTTCGGAGGAATGGGAGAGGATTACTGGAGATTCATATATCGTTGGAATTCAACGAGTTAGAGGCGACATTTTCAACGGCTTAAGCGAAATTTTCAAGTATGCTCTTAAGTTCAGCGACTTAAAAAATGAGCAGCTTATACACGCTTTCGAGGTCTTGGGAGGTCGCCGAATGCTTAACTCTTGGGGGTGTTTTTGGGGGGTGAAAGAACCCGATTTAGACAGTGACGATGATCTCGATCAGCTTGGGGAGTATCGGGATTTTGTCGCTCGTTGGAGCTGGTCAAACCTTGCATATTCAATTGATTTTCAACCACATACAAAAACAAAACTATGACAAAACACGAAAAACAACAACAACTCGAAATTGCGAAAAAAACCTTAATTCTCGCTTATCAGCAAATTGAAATTTGCGCTTTTCCTGGTCTGGATGAGCTTTTGCGGGAAATGAGTTTTGCGATTTCTCAAATCGAATCTGCACAAGCCGAAAACGAGCTTTTCCCGTGCGTCTCGCCTGCGTGAGTCTGGCGAGACCACACGGAGAAAAGCTAAAGGCTCAAGTTGTAGGTCGCCCACGAAGTGGGGCGGCGGCCTACTGTCTCCCCCCAGACCAAACCAACCCGCCGAAGGCGGCACTCAAAATCGGGACAAAAAAAACGCAACCCCTTGCAGGAGTTGCGTTTTTGCTTGTTAGGTTGTTTCAATCCGCACCCCTTGCGGGGTGACGATGTGCGGAAATTTGGAATGTGACCACAGATGTTTTTTTCTTCAATGGGGCCGCACATCTCCCCGCATATTCTCCTTTTTGTTTTTTCAGTCAATTAAAAAATAGACCGCGGCGGCGTGGGCCGCGGAACAGGCCGCCCCCCTTGGATCTCGCTGGCTTTGTCGTCCGAGGGGGGGGGGCGAAAGGGGAAGGGGGAGAGAGCATTTTTCTGTTTTTATTGACTTCCATCAAAAACGGGTTATTTTTTTTTCATGACTGCTACCGCTTATATTGGGGAATTATTTCCCGATCTGCCGACCTCCGAGAAGGAGAAATCGGAGGAGTCGAATTTTGCTCAATTCAAGCGTTTTTTGCGGACTTGTGACGAGGAGGGGGGGCTTGTAACTCGTTCGCAGGCAGCTATTTTGCTTCAATGCAGCAAGCAAGCGATCCACATTTATATTTCTTCTGGAACGCTGAAAACCTTTGAGTTTTTCGGGATAAAATATCTTTCCGCTCGTGAGGTCGAAGCTCGGTTTGATCGCATGGTTGAAAATGGGAAAGCCGGGAAATACAAAACTTTGTCATCGTTGGCTTGTGCCGCCGCCGCCAACGAAATTCCAGAAAAAAAGTTTTGACTTAGGTCAAAGGTTTGTTTATTTTGTGTTCCTATGGTTATTTTAACAGGAACACTTCGTCAGTCGGGGATCGTCACGATTCAAGAAAAACAACAACTGAAAATCTGGGTCGAACACACTCAGGAACGAGACAATGGCGGCACTCCTGATCTGCGGATCGAGGAGCTTTTTTTGCCTCCCGATTCAGTTCTCCCCCCGTCCGGATCAGAAGTTTTTGTCGCCGTCCGACCTTGGGCTTCTGGGAAAACAATACGCTTTTCGGGCGTTAAAATTTTGCCCGCACCAACCAGCGCCAAAGCCTTGTCAAAGGTCGATTGATGAGGGACTTACGCCGCGCCCCGTCGGGCGCGGCGTAATTAACTCGAAGTAATAGAAACATCTGAGGCACAAAATGAAGGCAATTTCCGCCTCTCAAGCCGTCTCTCTCTATGGGGAAGCGAAGCGGAAAAACTATGCTTTTCAACAGTTTCTTGCTCGATCGGATCGTCCCGACTGGCAAGACCTCGGCAAGCTTTTGATGGTGTGCGCCAGCTGGCTTCACTTGCGGGAATGGCTGGAAACGGGAGACTCGAAATTAGTTCGTGCCAACTTTTGCAAGAAACATCTGATTTGCAGACCTTGCGCCGTGCGCCGTGGTGGGCGAAATTTAGCCGTTTATTTGGCAAAGGCGGCTCAGATAGAGGAAAACAACAAAAACTTCGTGGCGGGGCTTTTAACGCTCACCGTTAAGAACGGGGAGGACTTGCGGGAGAGGTTTAATCATCTGGGGGACGCTTGGCGCACTTTGTCGAAGCATGTTTCGAGAGTTCGGAAAGGTGGTCGTGGGAAATCAGAGCTTGCGAAAATTGCGGGGGGTGTCCGTGCGGTTGAAGTTACTTATGGAAAAGGGGGGTGGCACCCTCATTTCCATGCTTTCGTTTTCTTGGAAGATTACATTGACCAGGCGAAGCTTTCCGAAGAGTGGCAACGAGTTACTGGTGATTCGTTTATCGTTGGAATTCAACGAGTTACTGGTGGCGTTCAGGGAGGGATGAGCGAGGTTTTCAAATACGCCCTCAAATTTTCGGAGCTTAAAAATGAACAGTTGATTCATGCTTTCGAGGTTCTCGGCGGTCGCAGACTGCTCAACGCTTGGGGGTGCTTTTACGGTGTCAAGGAACCCGATTTGGATTGTGATGATGACCTTGACCAAGCGGGAGAATTTCGCGATTTTGTCGCCCGTTGGAGTTGGGAAAATCTCGCATATCACATTGATTTTAAGCCTTTTGCAAAAGATAAATAATTTAACTCTCCGCTTTCCGTGTGGTGCGCCTGCGCTAGCTGGCGTGCCACACGGAAGCGGAAAAACCAAAACCAAAACCATGACAAACAACGAAAAAAAACAAGTATTAAACGAAGTCAAAACCATCCTCAAAGAAGCGCACAACAAAGCGGAAACCGTTCCGATTTACGGACTTACGGAGATGCTGGAATCAATCCGAATGGCTATTTCCTGCGTCCAAATTTGCGAAATCGAAGTAGAGAACAGCCCCAAGTTGTAGGTCGCCACGGAGTGAGCGACGGCCTACTGTTCCCCCCAGCCAACCAACCGGCGAAGCCGCACTCCCCGCAAGGCGGGGCTGGCGGCTTGGGCCAGCCTTGAGGCCGCCCCCTTGGATCTCGCTGGCTTTGTCGTCCGAGGGGGGGGGCGAAAGGGGAAGGGGCGAAAGCCGGAATCCTCCCTTGACTTTTTACAACTGGTTTATATTTTTTTTCTATGACTGCAACAACCTATATTGGCGAGCTTTTCCCCGATTTACCCGCACCGAAAACCAAGGCGGAAAAGGAAACTCCGCTTTCTCATTTTCGGCGTTTTTTGGCGGTGAATAAAGAGGAGGGCGGTTTGGTGTTTCCTGCACAAGCTGCTTATTTGTGCGGGGTTACAAATCAATCAATTTGCAATTATATCAATCGGGGTCGTTTGCAAACCTTCGAGTTTTTCGGAAAAACTTACCTTTCCGCACGGGAGGTTGAAGAGCTTTTTGAGCTCAAACAATCGGGGGTTTCCCCTGCTGGTGGGCGTGGGAAAAAATTGGGATATATCGGGATGGCTTCGGCTACTTTGGAGGGCGCAAAATCTCCGAAAAAAACTGTTTGATGTGAAACAGACTGTTTGTTATCGTTGGTTTTCCATGATAACACTAACAGGAACTCTCAGACAGTCGGGGGTCGTTTCGATCTCCGAAAAACCGCAACTTAAAATTTGGGTGGAACACATCCAAGAGCGGGATAACGGCGGAACTCCCGATTTGAAGATCGAGGAATTTTTCCTTCCCGCTGAAACTGTTTTACCGCCTTCAGGTGCTCAAATTTCGTTAGTCGTAAGACCTTGGGCAAGCGGAAAAATAGTCAGATATTCGGGCGTTAAACTTCTGCCCGCGCAACCGCCAGAGAGACCCGTTGTAAGTGGTCGATAATCAACGGGTTACGGAGGGGGAGGCGCAAGCCTCCCCCTTTAACTTGATGTAATAGAAACAAGTGTCGCACACCGGCGCATCTCAAACGGTCGAATTAATCGGCTCGGCAAAGCGTAAAGGGATCGGCTTTTTGCAGTTCCTTGAGCGTTCTTCGGCTCGTCCCGACTGGCAGGATTTAGCCAGACCTTTGCGGGCGTGTGCCTCGTGGCTTCACTTGCGGGAATGGCTGGAAACGGGAGACTCGAAATTAGTTCGTGCCA
>DYNR01000011.1:0-7586 GCA_020720945.1 Chthoniobacter flavus
CGAACGGTTCGGGAGGCGTTTTCTGCCAGAAAAAAGGGGGGAAACGAGGGGGAAAACAAGGGGCAATTTTGTTTTGCTTGAATTTTAATCTACTCAAAATGAACGAGTTATGAATTTAGATTAATAAATGGCACGCCGTTTGCTTTGCATTGGTTCGTATGGAAATCGTAGGTTCACTTTTTCAGAGCGATGTGTATCAGTCTTCAAAGAAGATGCTGGATGTCACATCCGTGCGCCATCAAGCATTGGCATCGAATATAGCCAACGCGACGACTCCAGGTTACAAGAGGGTTGATATCAGCAAAACTTTCGAGCAAGAGTTGCAAAGGAGCATCCGCGGCGGAAAGGAAAGCGAGATCGCCTCCTTGAAACCCACCGTCGAAGCGGATCCGACCGTGCACACCACGAGGCTGGACGGCAACAATGTGCAAATCGACCAAGAGCTTTTAAGCCTTTCTTCCAACGCCACAAACTACCAGGCCCTCACCCAGTTCGTGAGCGGTTCCCTGCGGCAACTCCGCACGGCCATCACAGGCCGCTCGGCATGATAACCTCCCAAAACTAAGAACACGCCATGGACATCATCACTTCCTCCTCCGTAACCGCCAGCGCGCTCAACGCCGAAAAAATGCGGCTGGATGTCGTCAGCGAAAACATCGCCAACGCAAACACGACACGCGGCACTGACGGCAAAGCCTACCAGCGCAAGAGCATTTCCTTCGAGAGCGTGATGGATGCAAACTCCGGCACCGGTGTCCGCGTCAGCAACATCAAAAAAGACGAATCCCCCGGCGCAAAAATCAACAACCCCAGCCACCCGCACGCGGGCAAAGACGGCATGGTGGAAATGCCGAATGTGAATGTCGCCTACGAGATGGTGGACTTGATTTCGGCGACTCGCTCCTACGAGGCAAACCTCGCCGTGTTCCGCAACTCCCGCCAAATGGCTTCCAGCGCATTGAGCATCGGACGCTAACCAATTTCAAAAAACAAACGCAACTTAACCTCCCTTTCTAACCATGATTTCCATCGACTCTATCGCAGGACAAATCGCGACCCAACTGCCGCAAACTTCGCGCATCGGCAGCCGCCAGCTCGAACAGGCGGGACAAGCCCTCGGCTCTTCCTCCACAGGTGCCGCAACCGGCGCAGGCTCTTTCGGCAAAACCATCGGCAAGTTTGTCGGCGAAGTGGACACGCAAATGAAAACTTCGCAGGCCGAAAGGACGAAGGTCATGAGCGGCGAATCCTCGAACTTGCACCAGGCCGTAATCGCCAGCCAAGAATCCAACATCGCTTTCACTTTCATGGTCGAGCTCCGCAACAAGCTGGTGGAGAGCTACCAAGAACTCATGAGGGCGCAAGTCTGATTTTAACCCCGGAAACACCGTTTGAACCGCCTCTAATTTTCTTATGAAACAAGTCTTGGAACAACTGTCACTGATCTGGCGCGAGTTGGGTTTAAACCAGCGCGTCAGCATCGTCTTGGCAGGTCTCGCCGTGATCGGCGGACTCGCCGGAATCCTCCTCTGGGCGAACCGCCCGCAAATGAAACTGCTTTACGGCGGGCTGCCGGAAAAAGAAGCGGGCGAGGTCGTCGCCGCGCTGCAAGACGCGGGCGTGGAATTCGAAATCGGCGCGGGGGGACGCTCGATTTATGTCTCCGCCGACCAAGTTTACAAAGCCCGTATGGACTTGGCTGCCAAGGGGTTGCCAAACGCCGATGGCGTTGGCTTCGAGATTTTTGACCGGACGAATTTCGGTATCAGCGACTTCGTGCAAAGGACGAATTACTCGCGTGCGCTCCAGGGGGAACTGGCGAGGACGATCGCCCAAGTGCGCGGGGTCCGCTCCGCGAGGGTTCTCTTGGTGACACCCGAAAGCAGGCTCCTCCTGCGCGGCAACGAAGTCCGCCCGACCGCTTCGGTTTTTGTCGATACGGGCAGCCAAGTGCTCGAAACTTCCGCCGTCAGCTCCATCCGCTCGATGGTCGCCAACGCCGTCCAAGGCCTCCAGCAACAAGATGTCTCCGTCGTCGATAACAACGGGACTGTCCTTTCCGAGGCTCTCAACAGCGACCCCATGCTCGGCTCCGCCAGCAGCCAGATGAAACACCGCAAACAGGTCGAAGATTACTTCAGCCAAAAGGTGGAAACGATGCTGGCAAAAGTCCTCGGCGCGGGCGCCGCCGTCGTCCGCGTTTCGGCGGAAATCAACTCGGACATTTCCTCGAGGGTGGAAGAAAAATGGGATCCGGAAAGCCAGGTCGCCAACACGGAAAACCTGATCGAAGACAACACGACGACTTCCGAATCCACAGGCGATGCGGGCGGCGAGGTCGGCGTCGGCGTGAACACCCCCCAAAAACAAGCCGGCGGAGCGGATGCCAACAGCGGCCCAAAAAAGAGCAGCGTGACGAACCGTTCCTCGAAAACCCTGAACTACCACATCAACAAAGCGGTGACAAACACGACGAAAAACCCCGGCGAAGTCACCCGCCTGACCGCATCGGTTTTCCTGGCTCCTCCCGCCCCCAAAGACGGCGCAACCCAAGCGGCTTCCAGGACAGCCGAAGAGCTGGCAAGCCTGCGGATGATGGTTGCCAACGCGCTCGGGATTACTGCGAAAACCCCGCAAGAATTGGAAAAATTAGTCAGCGTCGCCGAAACTCCTTTCGCCCCCGTCACCACGGCGGCACTGATCCCCGAAAGCTCGGTCTCGGGAATTTTAGACACCGTCGGCCCCGTGGCCGCTCTGGCCATCGCCGTCATTGTCTTCCTCATGTTCTTCATGAACATCAAAAAGACGAGACCCGACGAAATCACTTTCGAGCTAGTGGACGAAACCGAACCGCAACAACAGTCCCTTTTGCCCGCCGCAAAAGACCACAAAATTTCTCCTGACATCCTCAACGACCTGATCCGCCGCAAACCGGACAATGTCGGAGCAACCATCCGCGAATGGCTTGCCACGAAGAACGCCAGCTAGTAAAATACCGCTATGGCCAAACTGAACTACGGAGAGTTGAGCAAACCCCAGAAGCTCGCCGCCTTCCTCATCACCATCGGCGAGGAAGATGCCAGCCACCTCTTGCGGCAACTTCCTGAAGACGACATCGAAGTGGTCGTCCGCGAAATCGCGAACATGGAAGTCGTGGATTTCGACCTCCAGGAAAGCGTGGTCGAAGAGCTTTGCAACTTGGTCGGCGCGGGGTTGTCCTCCTCGCTGGGCGGTGTCCCTTTCGCACAACGCGCGCTAGAAAAAGCCAAAGGGCCGCACATCGCCTCAAACATCATGCTCAAAAGCTTGCCGGCGAGCAACTCGATCGATGCCGTGCGAGAATTGGACGAAATGGACATCCGCCAGATTTTCAGTTTGATCAAAGAGGAGCAACCGCAAACGATCTCCTTTATTTTTTCCTACCTCGAACCGAAAAAAATCGCGGCGATTTTGCCGCTCTTTCCGCCGCAACGCAGGGAAGACATCGTGGAGCGCCTCGGGACGATGGAGCCGATTTCCAGCGAGCTGATCGGCAAGGTCTTGCAATCGTTGAGCAAACGAATCGCGACCGGGCCGCAGAAGCACGCGATCCACCGCAGAGGCGGCGTCAAAACCGTCGCGGCACTCCTCAACGCCGTGGACAGGGAAACCAGCAAAACCTTGCTCTCCCGGCTGGAAGAACGGAACGCCCCCCTCGCCCAAGCGATCCGAAAAAACCTTTTCTCTCTCGAAGACCTCACTCGTCTGGCCGTCACCGACCTCCAAAAAATCCTGCGCGAAGTCGAAAGCTCCGACCTTTCCCTCTGCCTCAAAACCGCGAGCGACAAAGTGCGAAACGCCCTTTTCGGCGCGCTGTCCAAAAGGGCGGCCGAAGCTCTCAAAGAAGAAATGGAAATGCTCGGCCCCGTGCGCGTGCGCGAGATCGAAGAGGCGCAAGACAGGATCATCGCCGTCATCAGTGCGCTCGGGGAAGCCGGGGAAATCAACATCAGCACTGGCTCCGATGATATTGTCTCCTAAAGTCCTGCGCTTCAACGCTGTTCCCGTTTCTATCTCCCTGGTTCGCTCCGCGCACGAGGAGGATCGGGAACGCCATTTTGCTGAGGTTGCAGCGGCGCGGGAAGAGGGCAGGCAAGTGGGTTACGAGGAAGCGATGCAGGCTCTCCAACACCAGATTTTGCAACAGCGCACCGAGCTTTCAAACTTGCAAGAAACCACGCTCCGCGCCATTTCCGCGCAGCACGAAACTTTGGTGGACGAATTCAAAACGGCATTGCCGGAACTGGTCTTGGAAGTTTCCCGCCGCGTTTTGGCGAATACCGAGATCGGCAGAGACACGGTCGAAGCCATCGCCAGAGAAGTGCTCGAAGAAATCGCCCCCGGGACGACCGATGTCGTTTTGCAGTTGTGCCCGAGGGACTTCGAGCTGCTGTCCGAACTCGAAGAAGAATTTGGGCACAAATACCCGGGGCTAAAAATGAAAGCCTCTCCGACTCTCCAGCCCGGCGATTGCTTGGCAAAAAGCCATTTCGGGACGATCGATGCGCGGATGGTCGCCAAAATGACAAACATCACTAGAGCGTTGCGGTAAAAACCATGAGTGCCGCAACCTTCCATCTCGATCCCCTCGTGGAAAACTGCCGATACCGCATCCGGCAGTGCCATCCCGTCGGCAGGTTGGGGGAAGTCACCCAAGTGACAGGGTTGGTCATCGAATCCGAAGGGCCGAAGGTTTCCCTCGGCGACTTGTGCGAAATCCGCTCGGAGCGAGTCAGCGGCATCCCGGCAGAAGTCGTCGGGTTCCGCGGGCAAAGAGTTTTGCTGATGCCTCTGGGAGAAGTCCACCAAATCCACCCCGGCTGCACGGTTGCAGCATCGGACCGTTGCGCGGACCACGATGTCGGCGAAGGCCTGATCGGAAGAGTCCTGGACGGGTTGGGCAGACCGATCGACGGACGAGGTCCGCTGAACACCACCACCACCCGCCGCATCCACCAGACTCCGCCGAACCCGCTCGCCCGCCAACGAATCCACGAACCGTTCGAGACGGGAGTAAAAGCCCTCGACCTTTTCGCCCCGTTCGGCTGCGGGCAACGCCTCGGTCTCTTCGCCGGTAGCGGTGTCGGAAAATCCACCCTGCTCGGCATGATCGCACGCGGCGCGGAATCCGAAGTCAATGTGATCGCGCTGGTCGGCGAGCGAGGCAGGGAGCTGCGGGAATTCATCGAAAAAGATTTAGGGGCAGAGGGCATGGCCCGCTCGGTGATCGTGGTGGCGACTTCCGACCAACCCGCGCTCGTGCGCTTGCGCGCCGCCTTGCTGGCGACCTCCATCGCCGAACATTTCCGCGATGACGGAAAAAAGACTTTGCTCATGATGGACTCCGTGACCCGCTTCGCCATGGCGCAACGGGAAATCGGGCTGGCGGTGGGCGAACCCCCCGCGAGCAGGGGCTACACGCCTTCCGTCTTCGCTCTCTTACCCCGTTTGATGGAAAGGGCGGGCATGGGAGAAAGAGGCTCCATCACAGCGATTTACACCGTTTTGGTGGATGGGGACGACATGAATGAACCCATCGCCGACGCGGTGCGCGGGATTCTCGACGGCCATGTGGTTCTAAGCCGCGGCCTGGCGACTGCAAACCATTTCCCTGCCGTTGATGTGCTCGAAAGCGTGAGCCGTTTGACCAACGAAGTCTGCTTGCCAGAAGAGATCGCACTCTCCGCAAAGGCGCGGGATTTGCTCGCCCTTTACCGCAAACACGAAGATTTGATCACCATCGGCGCTTACACGAGCGGACAAAACCCGAAGCTGGATTTGGCGGTAAAAAAACAGGGGGAGATCATGGAGTTTCTGCGCCAAAAAATCGAGGCGAAATCACCGCGGCTGGAAAGCTTCGCAAAACTGAAAGCCATCTTGTCATGAAGCGCCCGACCTTCCGCCTCCAAACCGTTTTAGACCTCAGGGCCAAAGCCCTCGAAGACGCGGAAACTGTTTTGAAAAAAGCGGTTTTCGCACTCGAGTCGCTCCGCACAAAAAAGCAGGCCACCCTCGCGGAAGCCGACCGCGTCGCCGATGCCGTTTGCGCAAGTTCCGCCCGCCAAACGGCTTCAGAGCGGGAAGCGGGAAGGCAGGCCTATCTCCACTACACGCTCCTCGCCGCAGAAATCGAAAAACAAATTTCCGCCGCGCAAGAGCAGGTGAACCTCTGCCGAAAAAAAGTGGTCGAGGCATCCAGGGACCACGAAATCTTGTTGCGCCTCAAGGAGAAGTGGAAAAAAAACCTCGAATACGAAGAAGCAAAAAAAGAAGAGGCGCTGTTGAACGACATGAGCAACGCCCGCCGGTTCTTCGCCGCCAAAGCGGACGCCGCCGCAACCCAATAATTTTCCTAACATGAACAAATCGGTCATCATTTTAGCCGCCCTCGCCTGCCTCATCGGAATCGGTGCCGCCGTCGGGACGCTCGTCATGCGCTGGGGCCAGCTAATCGCACTCAAAAACGCCCCGGAAAAAGAACTGGAAGCCCCAATGAACGATTGGAATTTTTGGACGCTGGAAATGTCGGTCCTTTCCGAGGAACTCCGGAAAGAGCGGGATGCCATCGGCAAAAAGAAAGCGGAACTGGACACTTTGGAAAAAAGGCTGCAAGCCGAAAAAGCGGAACTGTTGCGGGTTCGCCAGCAGATCGAGGACATCCGGGACGAAATCCAGAACTCCGTCGTCACACTTCTGGAATCCGAAAAACCCAACCTCAAATCGCTTTCCCGTTCCTACTCCGCAATGAAACCTGCGGAAGCCGTAGAAATTTTGCAAAACCTGAACGACGAGATGATTGTCAAACTGCTTTCGCTCATGAAGCCAAATGTGACGGCGGCAATCCTCGCCCAGCTTTCGAGCGCGAACAACGCTGACCCCAGCAAGCCAAAAGGAAGCGAACGGGCCGCTAGGATCACAGAAAAACTGCGCCTCCTCAAAGACCAAGATAAGAAAGAAAAACAAGAATGATCATGCCCTCCTCACCTTCTCCATTGCCCGTAAAACCCGCTTCCGAAGGCTCTGCCCCCAAACCCCACGAAGCGGGGCTTTCCCGTTCCCACCAACAAGAATCTCCCCGCGATTTCAAGGACTTGCTGGACGCGGATTCCTCGCCGTCTTCTAACCAAAAAACGCAGCCATCCCACCCATCCAAACCTTCCGAGTCTTCCCATGCCGCCTCTCCTTCCGCAAAAAAAACGGAAGAAGAACCGGCGACAGCGGAGGAGACCAGCGAAGAACCAAAAACAAAAACTCCCGTCGCCGACCCCCGCTTTTTGTTTCTCGGAACAACGCCCGCCGAAATGCCCGCACTACAAGCCGAAGCGTCGCTGGATCCTGCCGCCCTCGCCCCCGAAGGAGAAGCAACTCCCGAAGGCGAGCCAACCGCCACCCCTGCGAACTCCCCCATTCCCTCCCAAACCCAGGCACAACCTCAGACCCAAACCCAGGCGCAAACAACTGCCCCGCTTCCGCCAATGAACCCGCAACAAACGGCGGGAACTCCCCAGCAAAACGGAAAAGAAAATCCCTCTCCCGCCGGACAACCT
>DYNR01000011.1:7686-18487 GCA_020720945.1 Chthoniobacter flavus
GGCGGGAACTCCCCAGCAAAACGGAAAAGAAAATCCCTCTCCCGCCGGACAACCTGCGCAAAATACACCCGTCGTCCCAACACAAAATGCACCCGCTCAAGGAGTTGCAACAGGAAGCCAACAAGGAAGCCAACCGCCGACGCAGGATGCTCCCGCCGAAAACGGACAAAATGGGCAAAACGGGGTTCCCTTTGCCACGGAACAAACGGGCCAAGCGGAAACGCCAGAAAAAGGCGTTTCTCCCGGTGTCGCAAAAATTCTCGCACGCGCCGAGGGGAAACCTCTCCCCGCCGATTTGCAAACCCCGCAACAGCCCGCACCGCAAATTGGCGCGGTTGCCCCAGAAACCATTTCGGAAGAAAACGCTGCAGCAACTCTTCCGACAAAAGAAAATCTTGCCTCTGGAAAACCCTCGGAACAGACATCAAATCCCGCCCTAAATCCTGCTGCCGCTCATTCCAAAACCGAAACAAAAGCGGAAACAAAAACGGCGACGATTGAAGTCTCCCTGCCCCCCCAAGCCAGCGCGACAGCAAAAGAAGCCGTCGCCGAAGCGGGCACGCCTCTTTCCGCCAAAACGAAAGAAGTTGCCCCATCCTCCACCCTGCCGACACCCCAAACAGGCGGCGAAAAACAAGGTGGTGAAAACCCTTCCCAGCAACGCCAAGAAAACAGCGGTAGCGGTTCTTTTGCCTCGGCTTCCCCCGAAATTCCTACCACGGGAACCCAGCAAACTCCTCCTCCCAACGCGGCAGGCAAAACCGAAATGTTTTCGGTTCCCACCACCGCCATGGGGACGGTAGCCAGTGGCCCTGTCCGTCCCGCCCAACAAAACGCCGATTTATACGCGGACATTTTGCCTCTGATGAACCGCTTTTTGGATGCGGCAGAAACCCTGCCTTCCACCCAAAGAGGGCGCATTGATTTGAATGTCCCGCTCAACGACGAAAGCGTAAAAATCCGTTTGGAAATCCGCAACGGCGAAGTTCGCACCAGCATCCGCACGGACTCCGAAGCCCTCCGTGCCGCCCTCGAAACCTCTTGGCCCGAATTCGTCAGCAAATCGGAAACCCGCGGCATCGTCCTCGGCGAAGCCAAGTTTGACAGCGGGCAGCAAGGACAAAACCTTTCGGACCAAGGCCAGCCATCACGCTACCGCGAACAAGGGCAACAAGAAGGCGGCACTCCTGCCCGTGTCCCGAGAGGCGCAAGCGGAGGACAGGTTGGCGGCACGGCCTCCGTCGGCGGACAGCAAACAACGCAAGAGCCACCCGCCCGCAGCGGAGTCAAGCTCTGGGCTTAACCCAAAATTTTTGCGTAAGCCGCAATCCCATTTGCAAGTGCTTGAATCACCGTGCTGTGATTCAAGCACTTGGAAACAGGATCGCTGCTTGCGAGAGGGTTGGGGACGGGGTTAGCTGGTTCAAGGATAGTGAGGGGGGGTGTAAGGAGGTGGTTCTGGCGCAGGTGGGGCTGGGGCTGGGGCTGGGGCTGGTGTCGGGATGGGTGTCGGGATGGGCGTGGGAATCGGTGTCGGGATGGGTGCCGGCGCAGGGGCGGGTTGCGGCGGGCGCGCGTCGGTTCTGGACTGCACGGCCTGGTTGACTTGCGAAACATTAGCGGCGGGGTTTTGCTGGTTTTGGTTGTCGCGCGGCAAAGCATCTACATTAACCAGTCGCCCGGAAGAGATCTGTTGCGATTGCGACTCGACGGCTGCCTGGATTTCTTTCTCGTTTCCGAGTTTGCCTTCGCTGATCAAGCGAGAAGTTTTCATCAGGCGTTTCAAATCCACGGATGTCGGCTGGGGAAAGCTCTTTGCGTCGTTTTTCATCGTGATCATTTGCCCTGCGCTGACGACTGTCGTTTCCCCGATGCGAGATTTCATGCCCATCCGCACTTCCCCTTCGATCACGATTAGTTTGAGCAGTCCTTTTGGCTTCGGGTTATTTTCCACCATCACCGTTGTTCCGGTGATCGTCGCAGTCACCGTCGCCGTATGGATGACTCCGCCTCCCGCTTTTTTCGGAACCTGCAAAAGAAGCGTTCCGTTCCCGAGGTCGATGTCCCGCGTTCCTCGGACGAAGCTGAAAAGACTGTTCGCCCCGAGGCGCGCCAAGGTTTGGTCGGGAAACAGCAACTCCGCCAAGGAGTTAGCTCCTGTTTGGACGGAGGATGCGCCGTGCACGACTTCTCCGATCGCCGCTTTTTTTGCGGGCGAATTTTCTGGCACTATCTCCACCTGGTTAACGGCACGGGAGATCTTCGCCTCGGTGAAGAGGGCACCGAAACCCGACGCAACCCCAAACAAAACCAACAACACAAAAAAACGGAAAAAAGAAGCTTTCACTGGCTGATAAAATACTGTGGTAGAATCAAAACATTAAAACTGCAACGACCCGTTTAGTCCAAACCCCAAGTTTAGCACGGAGTAGTTGTAGTAGGAATCGGTGGAGCCGTTGAAGCCCCCGGAAATCAATGCCGAAGCGGAAAACCACTTCGTTGCTTGGTAGGAAACGGAAGCGCAAGCAAGCTGGTTCCAGTCCTTTCGACTGCTTTCTCTGAACGGGATATAACCGATTTGATAGCAAGCACTAAGGCTTGTTTTTCTCGTCAAGGAAAGCTGGTAGGTCCAGTAGGCGTAGTATTGGTCGCGCAAAGCGGAAGAGGGCGATCCCGCGAGAACGATATTTGCGTTCACGCCGGCGTAAACCACTTGCGCCCGCCCGAACGAAAACGCTTTCTGCAAGCCGAACTTCAAAAATTGTTCGTCGTAAATCCTGCCGCTCGCCTCCGCATTTCCGAGGTAAGCGAAGCCGTAACGCCCGTAAATGGAAAGGTCTCCGAGCGGGCGGATCACATAGGTCAACCCGGCACCCAAATTGGTGGCGTTGAAACTCAAATCGGAATACCTGGCGTAACGGTAAAGCTCTTGCCGGGCGTAAAAATCTGCATACAGGTTGTCCCACAAACGGGGGGTCCAACTCAACCCCGCCTGCATGACGGCGAACCAGTCTTGCCCGTAGCCGTCTTCGACCAGCGTCGCATCTGTCGTAAAATACTCGTTTGCCCCAGCATAGAGATTGAATGCCCGATACTTTTGGGGCGGGGTGAGAAGCATTTGCTCACCCAAATCGCTGTCGCCAGGGCTCGCTTCGGCAAAAGCGGATGCCGCCGTTCCCATCTCGTTGAGTTTTGTCATCAAATCCGTCCGTTGGGTGTCGCTTTCCGCCGCCCGGTCGGTTGCGGCAAAAACGGGGCTGCCCGCCAAAACCGCAAGTGCGGCGGCAAAAGCACCAATCTCACGAAGCTTCCTTTGGATCAAAGTCATTATCACGGCTCTTTGATTGTGCTATTTTTCAAAAAAAGGAAAGCCTTTTTTGGTCGTTTTCTGAGGGAGGAAGTCAAACTTTGGAGCGCCCGGAAAGTGCATTTTGGAGAGTGAGGGCATCTGCGTGTTCTAGGCCGCCGCCTGCGGGCAAACCGTGGGCGACGCGGCTGACGGGGACATTTTTCCCTTTCAAAATTTCGGCTAGGTAACTGGTGGTCGCGCCGCCTTCGACATCCGCACTCAATGCCAAAATGATTTCGGAAGGTTTTTCCGTGTCGATGCGTTCAAGCAATGCGCCGATCCGTAATTGATCGGGGCCGACATGGTCGAGCGGAGAGAGCTTTCCGCCCAAGGAGTGATAGCGCCCGTTGAAAATCCCTGTTTTTTCCATGGGAAGGATGTCCGTCGCTTGTTCGACGACGCAGATTTCCCGCCCTTCGCGGAGGGGGTCGGCGCAGATCGGGCAGATTTCTCCGCAAGAAAAAAAACCGCATTTCGCGCAATGGCGAATGGCTTCGGCTGCGGAAGTGATTGCGCTAGAAAGGGAAAAAGCTCGTTCGGTATCGGGTCCTAGCAACCAGAGCGCCATCCGTTCCGCGCTTTTGGGGCCGACCCCAGGAAGCCTTCTCAGCTCCTTGAGCAAAGCTTCCAGCGGGACAGGATACGAGCTGGGTGCAGGCATGAGAGGCGAAAAAAATCAGGGAGTCCGCAAGTCGCGGTGCGAGGACGAAACGGGGTTGCGCTCTCTTTCGATTTTTTGCAGGTAGTAGTCGATAGGGGCATCGGGAATCCCCTTGATCCGGGCTTTGGAAAATTCTTCGATTGCCTCGTCCCAACGGCAGGAGCGGGAGTGGTTGACCCCGCTCCAGAAATGATCGCGGCTGCGTTTCCTTTCGGGAGAGAGCGCTCCTTGGATGCAGAGAAGCTCGTAAACTTCTGCGTTGCCGCTTTTTCCGTAAATCAAGTCCATCGGGCGGATTTCGACGAGGTCGCCCGCTTCCCTGTTTGTTTCCATACAAATCAAAATGTGCGTTCCGTAGATTTCGTTGGCGCGGGCAAGGGTGGCGGCTTTTTCTAGCGGGGCGCCAACGACGGTGAAGGGAAGGCAGCGAGGAGCGCCGAAAACTCCTGCGACCACCTCGCCGGATGCGATGCCGATTTGGAAATCGAGCATGTGATGCCAGCGCGAATCGGATTCGAGATTGAGGCGCCCAAGACGGGTGGAAATTTCCAGCGCGACGCGGCAGGCGGTTTGGGACGGAGACTCGCAAGCAGACGGGGCACCGAAAACCGCACGGACTTGGTAGCCGCTACAGCTTTCCAAGAATCCTCCCGCTTCGCACAAAAAGTCGCTCGCCATCGCCATGTAAACACGGCTCATGTCCGCAAGATCTTGCGCTGCCATTTGCCCCATCAGGTCGGAATGACCTTTGATTTCCAAAACCAAAACGCACGCTTTCACTTGGTGGGCAGCTTTTAACGCGCTGGCGGAACCTCCGTATAATGAACGCATTTGCTTTCGGCTCAACGAATTAGAAAAAACTTCGTCCACTCTTCTGCGGAACGCACCGGGGCCGATGAGCGTCAGCACGGAAGACGCGACAAAACCCGTGAATGCGCCGATGATCGGAAGCACGGGAGAGAACATGACATTGTAAAGTGCTAGAACGATAGCTCCTGTCCCAAGAAGTAATACCGTGAGCAAACCTAGCAACCACCGCTGGCTCGAACGGGGCACATCCACCGCCACCCATGCCAAAAGAAAAGAAAGGACGATGCCCGCACCGAGAGAGCCTTCGGAAGAAATTACGGTAGAAAGAGGGTTTTTTCCGAGTTCGTTCCAGAGCATTTGGTCGAACTCCGGCCCCAGCAATCCTGCCGCGCGCAAAAAGACGACACACGCCACGCCGCAGGCACCGCCGATAAAAACTGTCAAAAAGGTTCTCATAGCATTCGTGCTATTTTATGAATTTTTCGCCGTCTTCTGTCAACGAATACCCATTCGCCCAAATCCTCGCATAGTTTTGAAAACACAAAAAACGAGGTCGCTTCGTTTCCTTTCGTCTTGAGCCGCAAAGGAAGGGAGAAAAAAGGGCATCAAATTTCGGAAGCGAAAGACAAGAGGCAGACAAGAACGCCCGCCCCGCGCTTTGCGACATTTTGGCTCATCGGATCCAGGGGAGTTTTTGCTCTTCCAACCGGCGGCAGATATTGGTGTAACGCTCGCGCTCCCAGCCGCACAAGTGCTTGGTTCCCAAGAGGAAGCTTTCGTAAAATTGCTGCCAAGACGCAAAGGATTTTTTTGCTGTCCCGACCATTTCTTCGATGAGGGTGTCGGCTTCTTCGTGGGTCAGCATTTCGGCGGAAACGCCCAAGTCGGCGAGGTAAATGATGTGCGCCAAAACCCAGGCTTTTTCGTTCGTGTTCGCGCCCGTGTCTTTGTGTGATGCTTTGGCGTAGCCGGTAAGGAGACGGAGAAGTTTTTCTGTGTCATTCACTTCTGCGATTTGGAGGGACGCTTCCTGGATTTGCGGGTGGAACTCCAAGAGCTGGTCCACGGTGTCTTCCAACTGTTTTTTGCTGGAAATGCCGAACATCCGCGCCAGCTCTTTTCGCGCCTCGTGTTTGTCTTTGCTTTGTTCGGCGGCGACGGTTCCGGCGGGGTTGCCTTGCGCTAGCAGGATGGGATTCACGATGAGGGCTGCCGCTTGGTCTGTCGGGTCATCGGTTTGCGGGTCTTGGATTTTTGGGAAAACGAAGGGGATTTCCGTGCCAGCGGCTTTTTCCATTTGAAGGGCGATTTCGTCGTAACCGAGGAGGCGGGCTTGGGTGATCGCAGGAATACCGGCGGCGTTTGGCTGGGTGGGGTCGGCACCGTTGTCGAGGAGAAAATAGATCAGCGGGCGGTTCAAAAGAGGGTTCGTGGCAAGATGCAGGGCGGTGTTCCCATCTTGATCTGCCGCATTGATATCCGCCCCCGCTTCTAGGAGGATTGGCAGGACGGCCTGGTGCTGGTATTCCCCGCAAGCGGCCATGATGGGAGTCCTTTTTCTCCTGCCGGTTCCCGCACTCGGGTCGGAGCCTTTTTGCAACATAGTCTTGATCATTTCCACTTCGCCGTAGCCAGCGGCGTAGTTGATTGCGGCACCTCCGTGGCCGGTCGAGAGCGTTGGGTCTGCGCCGTTTGCCAGCAAGATTCTCGCGCCTTCCCGATTGTCGTTGCCCATGCACATGATCAGGGGGGTCTGCTTCCATTTGTCTTGCAAGTTTAGGCTGGCACCCGCTTCGACGAGGGCTGCCACGGCTTCGGGAGAGCGGAATTGGGCAGCGTAGTGCAGGGCGGTATCTTTGTTTGCGTCGATGGTGTCGAGGGAGACACCCCGGCGAATCAGTTCACGCAAAATCGGCATCCAGCCTTTTTGCGCGGCGAGCATCAGCGGGGTTTGCTGATACGAATGGAAGGTCGCCTCGAGGTCTTGGGTGTCCACCATCGAAAAAAACGCTTTCGTTTTCCCGTAGGAAATCGCTTCGCGCCAAAGGTTTCCGCCCTCGCCCTCTCCTTCGTCCTTGATCACGCGTCCGTTGAAATTGAAGTCGCCCGCTTCTTTTTGTTTGGCCGTCGCGTTGAGGTCGCCACAGAGTGCGGCCATGCGGGATTCCACGACCTTTGCTTCCGCATTGTCCGGTTGTGCTTGGCAAACTTTTTTCATGAGGTTCCACGCCCGCGGGTAATCGCCCAACAAGCGGCACGCGCTTATGTAAGACGACCAAAACCCAGAGCAAGACGGGCTGATGAGCGCGCTGTGATCCCATGCTTGCAGGGCTTCCGCATATCGCCTTTGATCCCAAAATGTGTTTCCCAAATCTTTGTAATAATAAGCAGGGGGAGCCCCCTCCGACCTGCCGATGGCTTCTTGGAAAAAACGGATGGCTTCTTCGTAGTTCCCCATTGTCCGGTGCTCCAAACCGATGCCGTGTAAAACCCAAGGCCTCCGTTCCATCTGCAGTGCTGTTTCGCGGTGCGCCAGTGCCAAATCATTGCATTGCAGGTCGTTGAGGAGGTTCGCTAGGGTTTGGTGAACCAGGACAGGGCCGGGGCCGGGAGCGAATTTCTTGAGCAATTTTTCGTAGTGCCGGACCCCGCAATTCCTGATGTGGAATATTTCGGGTTCGGTGATGCTGGGCTGGAAGGCGTATTGGTCGCCCGTCAGGGAGCGGGAGAGGATGCCGGTCAGCCAGAGGATGGGGACGGAGCGCGGGTTTTGTTCGGCCAAGGCGATGAGCGAGTTGAAAAAATAAAATGCGGTCTGCTTGTTTTTCGCGAGGTCGATGCCGAGGATGTTGGCGGCGGTTTTTGCTTCGAGGGAGTTTGGTGCGGCATCAATGGTCGCGGCGAAGAGCGCCATGGAGCCTTCGATGTTGAAACGGCTACGGCAGAGCACGCCGTTCCAAAAAGCGGCCTTGGAAAACTCCTTTTTCAGGGGTTCAATTTCGCTGGAGTTTTTTGGGAGAGCTTTGATTTTGCGGGCGATTTCTTTGGTTTTCTTTTGCGCGATGGTTTCGGCGTGCGACTGGCGACCTTCAGCGAGAGCGGCGACGAGCGATTGTTCCCAATCGGAAAAATCAGAGGCGGAGCAAAGGGATGTGGCGACGAAAGCGAGCAGCAGCACACGGAAAAGAGGCGCGGTAAGTTGTCGGAAAAGGGAAAGCATGAGGGGCGTATCGTTTTATTTTTTTCCCGAAAAGCAAGCTTCGATTTCTTCGAGAGTTTTGCCTTTCGTTTCGGGGAGAAAGAGCAGGACGACGAGGAAATAAAGAGCCGTGCAAATGGCGAAAGCGACAAATAAAGCAGAGTAACCGTGCTGGCCGACCGTAGGAAGAAATGTTGCGGCGATGCCCGTGGATACGGCTTGGTTGACGAGCAAGGCGACGCTCATCCCGTTGGAGCGGATGCGGTTAGGCATAAGCTCTGAAAGGGCGAGCCACGCACAAATCCCGGGGCCGACGGCAAAGAACGCCATGAAAACGCAGAGGATGGCGGCGGTGGACCAACCGGTGGAAACGCCCGGCAGAGGCGAGAGCAACGCGTGGTCGATTTTGAGAGGGGCGGAGCGGGCAGCTTCAAGGTCGCCGAAGGGGTTTGCGAAAAATCCCGTCACGGCATTTTCCGGGACGGCATCCGAGCGTTTGATCTGGAGGGTGGCAGAGATTTTTTCGTCCGAGCGGACCGGGCGGGTCGAGGTGCGGTAATCGCCGTAGGAATAAATCACGGTGAGGGTTGCCGGTCGTTCGGCGAGGGAGCCTTCCAAACTGCCGAGCGAAGCTTTTTGGAGACGGGTTTTCATGGCTTCGTCGAAACGGATGTCCGCGGTTTGGTTTTGGCTGACAAGGAGTTGGATTTCGTCTCGGGCATCGATGCGGAATTTTTCGGTTTGCCAGAAAAGCCCTGCGACGGCGGCGAGAGAAACGACGATTCCGGCCGTGCCGAGCAAGAGCAGGAATTTCCGCCCCTTGCGGTCCACGAGCAACACCCCACCGATGGTCATGAGAAAGTTGACCGTCGTGAGAAAAAGGTAGCCCCAGTGCGCTTGCAGGTCGTCCAGCCCCGCCTGGAGCAAAATGGTCGCGTTGTAGCCGATGATCGAGTTGATGCCCGTGGCTTGGTTGAATCCCAAAATCAGGCAGGCGAGGGCGAAGGGGAGGAGGTATTTTTTTCGCAGGATGGATTCTTTTTTTTGTTTTCCCTGCGCGGAAGGTGCAGATTTTTCTGCGGCGAGGGTTTCGCGCATTTCCGAGATTTCTCGTTCGGCTTGCGCGGGTTCCCTCGATCGCAGGAGGGAAGAAAGCGCATCCTCCCAACGGCCTTTCATCGCCAGCCAGCGGGGAGATTCTTTCACGAAAAAAGTTCCGCAAACAAAAAGAATCCCCGGCAAAAGAGCCACCCAAAAAATCCCGCGCCACGCGGCGTCTTTGAACGCGAAGACCGCTTGCGCATCCCCGCCTTGTTCGACCCCTTGCAGGCGGAGGCTGAAAACCATACCCGTCACCGCCGCCGCCACGATGCCGAAAGTCAGCAACCACTGGAAGATTCCCGTGCCCTTGCCGCGATGCTCGGCGCTGAGGCATTCCGCCAAGTAAAGGGGCACGACGACACCGATCAGCCCGGCACTGATTCCCTGCAAAAGCCTTCCTACGACGAGCGGCGTATATCCTTCCGCGAGGGCAATGATCGGGATGCTGGCGACAAACAGCAACCCGCTCAGGGTCATGAGCTTACGCCTCCCAAAAAAGTCGGCAAACATTCCCGCAAAGAGGGTTGAGAGGACGCTGCCCAACAACACCGCAGCAACCACGAAAGAGAGTTGTCCGGCGGTCAGCCCTGCCGTCGCTTCGAGGTAAGGGAGCGCCCCGGCGATGATGCCGACATCCACGCCGTAGAGCAATCCCCCGAATCCGGCGACGGTGAGCAAGAGGAAATTGTAAGCGCGGAGAGAGCGGGGAGGCGGGAGAGATTGCATGGGTTTAGAAGGGTTGAAAAATTGCGGATTCAAGATTGCGGAATCCCAGATGGGGCGGGAAGAAAAAGGGCGTTCCCCGCAAGAAACGCCCTTTGGAATCGCCGCAATTCTAACCCTCCTCCGAGGATTTTGAAGCTAAAAAATCAGCGTAAAACGCAAGGTGAGCGCCCATGCTCCCGCCATCGTAGGCGAGGCTCCCGGGGTCGGGATGTAAGTCAAGGTCGGCTGGAAAAACGCTCCCCCGATCAGGTGCGCCTGGTAGTAGCCCTGGAACATCAACTCGCTGGAACGCTCGAACAAATTTGGGTTCAGCCACGACCACGCCATACCGAGGCCGGCGGAGTCCGCAGGGCGTCCGGGGACAAGACCGAACCCGGTGATACCGCCCCCCGCATACTGGTTGACAGGGAGCGTTTCGGCGTTGTTCACCCCAAACTGGTAAAACATGGAAACCGAAGATGCCTGTTTTTGCGTTTTTGCGGGGAGGACGATTTTCGATTTTCCGTCCTTGCTTTTCGATGCCACGGGCGGTTCCTCCTGTTTTTCGGCGTTGCCCCAAACCCGTTGTCCGCCAAACAGATAAAAGCCGCTAGTCCCATTTTGGGAGATTCCTCCGGGGCCGCCCAAGACACCGCTTTGATGCCAGATGCCGCTGCCGAACTGGCCCGGATATTTGTCGGCGATCACCCAGTCGAAACCCGCTTCCAAAATCTGAAAATAATATCCGTTAAACTGCGGTCCGACCATGCCCGTCTGCACGCCGTTGGCGAGGTTGCCATCATAAAATCCAGACCTCACATTAAGGGCTTTCTAGGCCAGTAGAGTGTCGCAGATTCAAATGCAGGCTTTTTATGAAAATCTGCCGCTCGCAGGTGGACGATATCCTAAAATAATCTTTCACTCTGCCCCAAAAAATCTTCGGTTCTCCCCCCGTGATAATTCTGGCACTCAGCCA
>DYNR01000464.1 GCA_020720945.1 Chthoniobacter flavus
CAAAAGTGGTATAATTGGAATCACTCACATTCCCCCGGATTCGGAGGTAGTAGCTGGGGCCATCCAGCGTCGAGGGATCGCTGACCGATGCCTTCCAAAAATCAAACCACCCAGGGTCTTTGTAACCCGATGTTTGCAACTGCTTCAATCCCGTCTGGTATTCGGAATACTGCTTGATGCCATTGTCTTTAACCAGCGTATCCCGGTCGGGCGGGTCTGTTTGCGCAACCGCAGAACACAAAAAAATCACCGCCGCCAACGCCACCACTTTCAGAATTTTTCTACTCATAATTTTGTCAGGTCAAAGCTACTTGCTCCTCTGCAAACGAAGCCTGCCGAAAAACGGATTGCAAAACACAAGCATCTTTCCTTTGTTCGACAAGGGAAAAAAAGGTCTGTTCAAAAAACCTCACCGCTCCCCGCCTGAAATCAAATCGCCGGAAGCGTCAACCAGCCACGCTCCTCCCCGTTCCACAAGCCGCACTTCCACCTTCATCGGACAGGTCTTGTCTCCAACCAAAACGACCGTTGCAACGCCGCTCTTTTTCTCTTCGGAAAAAACCGTGAACCGCTCTGGGAAATCCTGTGCCCCCAGCACGGCATCCGCGCCGTATCCCATCTCGGGGTCTTTGCGGAGCCCTTCGCGATAAATTTCTGCCAAGTTCTTTTTGAAAGAATCCGTCGCCGCCGGACTCCGCTTCACCCATGCGACCGCTTTTTTTTGCGTCACCTCGGGTTTGCTCACTTCTGCAACATACGCATTGATAAACCCTTGGGCGACCGCACCGGGACCCGCCTGCCCGCCTTTTCCTTGGCTAAACACCGCGGGCACCAAACAAAAATAAAACAACAACGCAAGGCTAAGGTTTTTCATGGGACGGAAGAACGGAAGGGCAATGCCACGAAGTTAACTTCCCCATTTCCTTCGCGCAAGAGCAATTTTCAGCTTTTCTGCTTTCCGCGCATCCCAAAAAAATCGAGGGGAGAAACCGCTGAATCACGCTGAATTTGCGCTTAAAAAAATAAAGAAGTCGGAGAGGGTATGCGCATCGACTGGGGGACATTCCTTCTGCATAGAAACGCATCCATTCCCTCTCCCCTTTCAGCGTAGATTCAGCGTCATTAAGCGGTTTCAGTATATCTACGCTTAAGTGCTCGCAGTCACAATTACCTCCCTGACTGCGTTCCCGCATAATCCTTCCAATGGGATTCCGCTATCTTCCATCCGCCTTTCGCTATCAAATCAGTCAAATGCGGCGCAATGAAATTATTTTCACTTTCTCGTTGGAATGTAAGGATTTTTTGGTAGTATTTCACGCAAGAAAACGAACAACGAACGAATGCCTTGCAATTCAACCACTTCGGCACAACAACCAAC
>DYNR01000185.1 GCA_020720945.1 Chthoniobacter flavus
GTGAAATTCTGCGAAGAATTTACCGGCTTCCGAAAAGGTAGTTGCAAATCACGAAAGTGGCGGGAGCTTCCAGCTCCAAAAAACAGAAACAAGGGAGCAAGGATGCTCCCACCACCATCGCCAAACTCTTCGGCCAAGAGAAAAACATCACCACCTACAACCTCGCCCGCATGAACATCAGCCTGCACGGGATGAAGGACACGCAGTTCGGGCTCGTCTTCTAAAACCACCAAGAGAAAGGCGGCGATTTTTTGAGATGCTTCTTTTGTTTTTTGCGGGAATCTGACAGGATCTTTTCTTTCCCATGAAAACACCTATTAAAGTAGCTCTCACGGGAGCGGCTGGTCAAATCGGCTACGCCCTCCTTCCCCGAATCGCATCCGGTGCCATGTTTGGGCCCGACCAACCCGTCATTTTACAACTGCTCGAAGCCCCGATCGAAAAAGCGATGAAGGCGCTCGAAGGCGTCGCGATGGAGTTGGATGACTGCGCGTTTCCCTTGCTCAAGGGAATGGTATTGACGGATGATCCTCGCGTGGCTTTTGCCGGAGCAAACTGGTCTTTGCTGGTCGGAGCAAAACCGCGCGGACCGGGAATGGAACGCGCCGACCTTTTGCAAGACAACGGAAAAATTTTTACCGCGCAAGGATTGGTGATCGACGAGGTCGCCGCGGAGGATGCGCGAGTCGCCGTCGTGGGAAACCCCGCGAACACGAACTGCATGATCGCTGCATCCAAAGCGAAGCGTTTGCCCGCAGACCGTTTCACGGCAATGGTGCGCTTGGACCAAAATCGGGCGCAAACCCAACTCGCAAAAAAAGCGGGCGTTGACTTGACGGAAGTGAGCGAAATTTTCATTTACGGCAACCATAGCCCAACGATGTTCCCGGCGTTCGATAACGCAAAAATCGGGGGCAAAGCATTGCGCGAAGTCATCTCTGACCGCGCATGGCTGGAAACCGAATTTTGCGATACCGTCGGCAAACGAGGTGCCGCGATCATCGCCGCACGCGGAGCCTCTTCCGCCGCCTCGGCAGCCAACGCGTTGCTCGACCATGTCCACGATTTGATGATTCCTGGCAAGGTCCACAGCATCGCGGTCAAGAGCAACGGCGCTTACGGTTTCGACCCCGAAGTATGGGCGGGGATGCCGGTCCGGACGACTGCGCCGGGTGCCTACGAAGTCATCGAAGGCTACGCCATGGATGATTTTGCAAAGGCGAAAATCGCTGTCACCAACAAAGAGTTGGTCGAAGAACGCGCCATGGTCGCGTCGCTTCTCGGATAAAAAAATACCGGAGCAACCCGCAGATTTTCAAGGCGTTATGACGGAAAGCTGCGGGTTGCATATCGTTTTAGTCGAACCGGAAATCCCGCCGAACACGGGAAACATCGCGCGCCTTTGCCTCGCCGCAAAGGCGCGTTTGCACTTGATCGAACCTTTGGGGTTTTCGCTGGACGAAAAATCTCTGCGCAGGGCCGGCATGGATTACTGGCACCAATGCGACATCCATGTGTGGCCGAGTTTCGGTGCGTGGCGCGAAAATCACACCGGCATCCGCTGCTGGTATTTTAGCACCAAAGCGAAACAAAACCACTGGGGGGCACCGTTCCAAAAAGGGGATGCCCTCGTTTTCGGGAGGGAAACCAAAGGGTTGCCCGAAAGCTTGTTAGAAAAAAACGAAGGCTGGCTTTTGCGGATTCCGATGCTCGGGGATGCCAGGAGCTTGAACCTCGCGACTTCGGTCGGTATCGGCTTATACGAAGCATGGAGAGTTTCTTCCGAAAATGGCACGGAAGATGCGGAAAAAGAACACTAGCACCCAGTCAATTATGAAATGTCGCCTCGAACTTGTCTTTTTGCTCCAGTGCAGCGTTGTCAGCCCGAAGGTGTTATCGCCCGATAGCACCTTGGGCTTCCGCCTTGCCCTGAACCAAAAATCCGGCGTTCTAAGCGGCCTTTCAATCTTGACTGGACACTAGCGATGAAAAAAAAATCGGTGAATGTTGGAATGATCGGGTATCGCTTCATGGGAAAAGCGCATTCCAACGCGTGGAGGCAAGTCGGACATTTTTTTGATTTGCCGGTCGATTTGCGTTTGCGGACCGTGTGCGGGCGTTCCGCCGAAGTGGAGGATGCCGCAAAAAAACTCGGGTGGGAGCGGGCGGTCAAGGATTGGAGGGAAGTCGTCGAAGACCCGGAAATCGATGTTGTCGATATTTGCACGCCGAATGACTCGCATTGCGAAATCGCGCTGGCAGCCATGGCGGCGGGGAAAGCCGTCGTCTGCGAAAAACCGCTGGCTCTCGATGCCGCCCAAGCGAGAAAAATGGCGGATGCCGCACAAACGGCAGGTGTCCCCAATCTGCTTTGCCACAACTACCGCGGCATCCCCGCCGTCGCCTTGGCGAAGCAGATGGTCGAGGAAGGCTTGCTCGGCGAAACGATTTATCATTTCCGGGCACGCTACGCCCAAGATTGGCTCGCGGACCCGCAGTTCCCGTTCGTCTGGAGGCTGGATGCGGCGGTGGCGGGCTCGGGGGCAAACGGGGACATCAACGCCCACATCATCGACCTGATGCGGCATTTGGTCGGCGGGGTGGAAGAGGTCAGCGCGACGGAGCGGACTTTCGTAAAAACCCGGGCGAAGGTCGGGGGCGGAGAAGCGGAAGTGACGGTGGATGATGCAGTTGCGTGGATCGGAAAACTCGCGGGGGGCGGGCTCGCAAACGGCGAAGCCACGCGTTTTGCCCACGGCAGAAAAAACCAGATTTCTTGGGAAATCAACGGGAGCCACGGGAGCCTGTTTTTTGATTTTGAGGATATGAACCGCCTGCATTTTTACGATGCGGGCGACCCTGCCAACCGGCGCGGGTTCCGGGACATTTTGGTCACGGAGCGGGAACATCCTTACGGCAATGCGTGGTGGCCGCCCGGTCACATCACCGGCTACGAGCACACCTTCGCAAATCTTTTTTCCGAGTTCGTTTCCGTTTTGGCAGGGGGACGCGGAAGTTTTCCGACTTTTGAAGACGGGTGGGAAAACCAGAAAGTGCTTGATGCAATACGCCGCAGCGCCCAGACTCGCTCTTGGGAAAAAGTCTGACAACCGACCAAAGGAAATCTTAAAAACTATGCCGTTTGAACGCCATCTCACTGCCGCCCAAGGTTACTTGGAACTCAATATGCCCGAGGACGCGCTGGAAGAGCTGGACGCTCTGCCCGGCGAATTTTTAGACCATGCAGAAATCCTGCAACTGCGGCTGGTGATCCACATGCAAATGAAAGACTGGGAGCGCGGCTTGGAGGTCTGCTCGCACATCCAGAACCGCTTCCCAAATTTCACGGTCGGCTACATCCACGGGGCGTTTTGTTTGCACGAGATGAACCGCACCCGAGATGCCAAAGAAATGCTTCTGAGCGGGCCCGCAAACCTTTTAAGGGAACCGACTTACCACTACAACATGGGATGCTACGAAGCTGTTTTGGGCAACTTCGAAGAATCGATCGAATACCTGCGAACCAGTTTTGCCATGGACACCAACTTCCGGATCCTCGCGCACCACGACCAAGATTTGCAGGCGATCAGCCATCTCCTTTAGCGGGATGAGACAAGAAGGCGATGATGGACCCAGGGGAAATCAACGATCGGGTAGAAGCCGCGTTTGCCGAAAATTTTGCGAGCGGGGCGGAGGTCGGTGCCGGCGTTTCCGTTTGGCTGGAGGGAAAGGAAGTCGTCCAGTGCGTTTCGGGGTTTGTTGATCCATCCAAGCAAACTCCGTGGGAAACCGGCACGATGGTGCTCGTTTGGTCCGCGACAAAAGGGATGGCGGCGGCCTGCGCCTTGCACGCTCTGGAAGCAAATTTCTTCAGCCCGCTGACCCCCATCGCCGATTTTTGGCCCGGTTTTGCAAAAAACGGAAAAAGCAAGATTGTCGTGGCGGATGTGTTGAGCCACCGGGCGGGATTGGCTGCCATCGAGAAGCAGGCGCTTTCGATGTTCGACCACGAAGCGGTCGTGCAGGCACTCGAAAACCAGGCGCCGCTCTGGCCGCCGAAAAGCGGCCACGGGTATAGCCCGCGGACTTTCGGTTTTTTGGCCGACGAGATTGTCCGCCGTGTTTCCGGCCTGACGCTCGGAGAGTATTGGCGCCGCTATTTCGGGGACCCCATGGGCTTGGACTTTTGGATCGGCCTGCCCGAAGAACTCAACTCTCGCGTGGCGCAAATCATTCCGCCAAAGGTAGATCGGGGAAAAGAGGACGACCTGTTTTTGCAGGCGATGAGCGACCCCGAGAGCTTGACGCGGGCCGCCTTTTCCTCTCTTGGCGGGCTGCAAAGCATATCGTCCATGAACAATTTGCGGACGAGGATGGCATCGTTGCCCTCGCTGGGAGGAATCGGGACGCCCACCGCGCTGGCGAAGTTTTACAACATGCTGGCGATGGGCGGAGTCTGGGAAGGAAAGCGATATTTTTTCCCCGACACAATCCAGTGGATGCAGACGCGCCTGGTCAACGGCTACGACAAAACGATCCTTCTCGACACGGCATTTTCCGTCGGTTTCATGCTCGACCCCGTCGGGAGAGACGGCAAAAAAACCCGCAAATTGTTCGGTTCGTCGCTGCCTGCGTTCGGTCATCCCGGAGCGGGCGGAAGCACGGCATTCGCCGACCCCGTCCGCAAGCTAGGTTTCGCTTATGTGATGAACCAAATGGAAATCGGGGTGCTGCCCAACCGGCGCGCGCAAAATTTGGTCGATGCGATTTACGCGGTCTGAACGGGTAAAAAGTTGACCCCAAATCCTCGCATAAGCCGCAAGCCTATTTGCAAGTGCTTGAATGACACCTGAATCCGTGAGATAACAGG
>DYNR01000012.1 GCA_020720945.1 Chthoniobacter flavus
TCCCAAGGCATCGCCGCGCATATTGACCAAAAGAACCGAGAGGGGCCACGAGGACGGTATTTTTTTTTGGATTGCCGAGCGGATTGTTTTTGCCAAAAGATTGCCGATTCGCTGCGATTGTTCTTCCGGGAGCGAGGAAAAAATTCCTTCGACCGTGGCGTGTCCGGTATCGGGTGGCAAGTCGGCGATGCGCAAAACCGTCGCGACCGCAGAGTCCGAGGAAGAAGAGTGGGTGTCCCATTCCCCGTCGATGAGTTTCGCCAACTTCCCAGGGTGACCGACGATGCGTAATGCGGTGAACGGGCGTTTGGCGGTTTCTTCCAGCATGAACCCCCAGAAGTTGCTGACTTGGACGACCTCTTCTTCCGTCGTGACGAAGTGCCGGCGGGCGGCGCGTTCGCCGATATTACCCGGAACCAAGGTCAGGTGGGTTACGCCAGCGGCGACAGCGACATCGAGGGCGCAGACTAGGGAAGCGCGGAGGGCGGGGAGGCTGAACGGGCGGACGATGCCCGTGGTTCCTAGGATGGAGAGTCCTCCGACAATTCCGAGGCGGGGGTTGAAGGTTTTTTTTGCGAGGGCTTCGCCGCCGGGAATCGAGAGGGTCACCCGGAGCGGGAGGGGGGTGATTTCGCGGATTGCGGCACGGATCATTTGTCGTGGGACAGGGTTGATGGCAGGTTCGCCAGGCGGGACGCTCAAACCGGGTTTGGTGACAGTTCCCACTCCTTCGCCCGCAAAAAACAAAAGTTTGTCGCCATTTGTTTCGCAGTCGTCAAAAGCCAAAGTTGCGGAGACCAAAAGACCGTTCGTGATATCGGGGTCATCCCCCGCGTCTTTTCGGATGGAAGCGGATGCCGAGTCGGTGGTCGAAAACGACGATGCGACAGGGAAACGGGCGAGGGCGCCGTTCGGGAGCAGGATGGAAACTTCTTCGAGAGCCTCGCCCGTGCACAGCAATACCGCGGCGGCCTTCGCGGCGGCAGCGGCGCAAGCACCGGTTGAAAAGCCCGAACGGAGGCTGGAAGAAGCGTTCTGCATGAACGGGTTACGAAGGAAAGGGCGGTTACCAGCGACCCTCGTGAATGACTTGGTCGAGAGGGAGGCGAGAAAGCCAGCCTGCGCGTTCGAGGTCCGGACGCGGCTGGAATTTTTCGACTGGTCCCAAGCAAAGAAGGGCGATGGGTTCTATCGGTTCGGGGATGCCGATTTCCGAGCGCAGGAGGCTGGGATCCACGAGGCTCACCCAGCCCAAGCCGATGTTTTCTGCACGCGCCGCAAGCCAGAGGTTTTGGATTGCGCAAACGCAACTGAAGCGATCCATGTCGCTTTGTGCCGAAGTTCCCAAAACGACAGGGCCGTGGCGAGACGGGTCGAATGTGACGAGGATGCAGAGAGAGCATTCCAAGATTCCCTGCAATTTTAAGCGCAGGTAAGCTTCTCGTTTTTCCCCTTCAAATTTCAATGCTTCGCGTTCGCGGACGGCCTGGAAACCCTCCAGCAAGCGGGCACGAATTTCGCGGTCGCGGATGATAATAAAATCCCACGGTTGCATGAAACCGACGCTGGGTGCTGCATGGGCCGCTTCCAAAATCCGGCGGAGTTTTTCATCGGGAATCGGTGCGCCAGTGAACTCCGCCCGGACATCCCGCCTGGTGTGGAGGACATGGTAAAATGCGTCGCGGTCTTTTTCGGAAATACTGTTTTCTTCGGGAGAGGGGGGAGGGGCAAGAGTTGCCTGCCGTTGTTCGGATTGGGGCAAGGGAGCGGAAGCCCTCGTGCAGATGGCGTGCAATGCGGCAACGGCGAGAGGGCTGCCACCCCGCCTTCCCGTGACTGCGATAAACGGGATGCCGAGCGACATCAGTTCTTCTTTGCTTTCCACGACATGGACGAACCCGACGGGCATCGCGATGACTAGGGCGGGGCGGATTCCTTCTTCGACGATCATGCGGTTGAGTTCCAGCAAAGCGACGGGGGCATTGCCGAAAACAACGATGCCGCCGTGGAGGGATTCACGCGCTTTGCGGATTGCCAGCAGAGAGCGCGGAACCCCTTTTTCGACAGCGAGTTCCGCCACATCGTTGTCGGCGACATGGCAGAGGATTTTTTCGCGGTCGTAGCCGGGGAAAACTTCGCGCAGGCGGGCGACGGAGAGACCGCTGCGGATCATGTTGGAATCCGCGTAAATCGGTGCCCCTTTTTTCAGGGCATCGATGCCAGAAGAAATCGCATCAGAAGAAAGGCGCACCAGAGGGGCAAGTGTCTCATCTCCAGTCGTATGGATCAGACGGCGGACGATTTCCCACTGGTCTTCCGGGAAGCCCGCACGGGCAGGAGATTCGGAATCGATGATCGCGAAGGAGCGAGCTTCGATTTCTGGCCCTGTCATGGGGTTTTGCAAAAATTCGCGCAGGAGCGGTGTTTTCATAGTTTTTGGAAAGAGCGGACGAGGTGTTGGAGTGCGGAGGGGTTTGAAGGCAGGTGGAGGTGGGCGTAGCTGGCGAGGATGTTGCCGCGGGTGAATCCTTCCGGGGAAGGTGCGGCGGATTTCCTGTAGTGGATTTCGTAAGCGGTTTGCCAGCCAACGGGTTGCGAAAGGAGGCGGGAGTAATGGAACTCGTGTCCGCGGAGGACGGAACCGGCTTTTCCGATGAGGCAATCTCGGGTGAGCGTGACTTCTGCGTAGCCGAGGGCTTGCCGTTTTTCGGTGATTTCTGTTTTTGCTGGCAGCAATCCGAGCATGGGGAAGAAGCCATCGCGGGTTTCGATTCCTTCAGAAAGAAACATGAGCCCGCCGCATTCCGCGTAGATGGAACCGCCATTTTTAGCGAAAGAGCGGATCGCGTTTGCCATCGGGATGTTTGCGGAAAGAGTTTTTGCGTGGGCTTCCGGGTAACCGCCGCCGAGAAAAATTGCGGCGGTGTTTTCTGGGAGGCAAGAATCGTGGAGGGGGGAAAAGCGGAGGAGTTCGCATCCAGCGTTTTCGAGGGCGCGGAGGGTGTCGGGGTAGTAAAACGAAAAGGCTTCGTCGCAGGCGAGAGCGACGCGGGTTTTGTTTTTTTGCGGAGAGTCGGTTGTTGGGGGAGCGAGGAAAAGTTCTGGAGAAGAGGGGGGGAAGTCCGATGCGGTGTGTGCGATGCGGAGGATTGCGTCGAGAGAAACGGCGGAGTGCAAGGTGGAAGCGTTCGCGTCGATCGATGCGGCGGCGTTTTGGTTTTCGTTTGCGGAGACGAGACCGAGGTGGCGGGACGGCAGGGGGAGGAGGGAACCCGAGAGGATGCCACCGAGAAATTCTGGGAGGGCGGGGGCGGAAAGGATGGATTCCGCGAGAAGAGTTGCGTGTTTTTCCGAGCCGCAGAAATTGGCGACGGTTCCTGCGACATGGATTTGCGGGCAAAACTTTGTGAAGCCATGAACGGTTGCGGCGAAGCTTCTGCCTGCGCCTTTCGCGCTTGCCAGCAAAATCACGGGAGCGTCCAACCAAGCGGCGATTTCCGCCGTGCTCCCTTCGAGAGACGAGCCGGATGCCCCGTCGAAAAGTCCCATGACCCCTTCTACGACAGCGAGATCCGCATCGCGGCAGGCATCCGAAAAAAGGTGGTGGACATAGTCGCGTCCGGCCATCCAGCCGTCTAGGTTGAAACATGGGCGCCCCGAAGCGAGAGACAAGTAGGTGGGGTCGAGAAAGTCAGGGCCCACCTTGAAAGTTTGGATGCGGAGCCCCCGATTTTTCAATGCGGCTACCAGCGCAGAGGTGAAAGAAGTTTTGCCTGTTCCGCTGTGTGTTGCAGCAATGACAACGCGAGGGATTTTCAAAATTCCACCCCCTTTTCTGCGGAGAGCCCTTCGTTGTAAGCGTGTTTGGTGCAGAGCATTTCGGTTACAGTATCCGCTAGAGCGATGAGGGAAGGAGTTGCGCCCCGCCCCGTGAGAACGATGTGGCAGCGGCGGTCGGGGGTTTGCAAGAGCGAAGCGATCGCGTCTTCGGGCAGAAGTTTTTTTTTGAGGGCGACAAGGATTTCGTCCAAGATGACCAGATCAAAATTTCCTGAGCGAACAGAGTCGGATGCGAAGGAAAAAGCATTTTCTGCCGCTTGGCGGTGTCCGGAGAAGGACGGGTGATTTTCGGGTGGGACAAAGCCTTTGCCTGCCAGTTTCCAAAGAATGGCAGGGCAGCTTTTCAAGGCAACGGCTTCGCCCGTCGAATCGTCCGATTTTACGAACTGGAGAAAAAGAACGCGCAAGCCGTGTCCGGAGGCGCGGAAAGCCATGCCGAGTGCCGCGGTGGTTTTCCCTTTGCCGTCGCCGGTAAAAATCAGGGTGCGGGGGCTCATGCAGAAAAAATGACGATGCGGAGAGCCAAGAAGCCGAGGAGGCAAAACAGGGCGGTCAAAAGCATCAGGTTATTGGCTGTCAGGATGTTGCGAGGAGAGAGAAGGGTCATGGGGCGACCCATCAGCGGGCGGACGGAGGGGATGCCTTCGTAGTAGTTGATGCCGCCGAGTTGGATTCGCATTGCGCCGGCGAAGGCGGCTTCCGAGATTCCCGAGTTTGGGCTCGGATGGTTTTTTGCGTCGCGGAAAATTGCTTGGATCGCGCCCGCCGCATCGAGGCGCAGGCAGAGAGATGCCACGGCGATGAGAGGGGCGGTGAGGCGGGCAGGGAGGTAATTTGCCGCATCATCTAGGCGCGCCGAAGCCCAACCAAAGAGGAGGAAGCGTTCGTTTTTGTAGCCGAAAGTAGAGTCGAGGGTGTTGATCGCTTTGTAGGCGATGGCGGCGACCGGCCCGCCTAGGACAGCAAAAAACAGGGGTGCGGTGATGCCGTCCACCAAGTTTTCCGAAACGCTTTCGATGCTGGCGCGGACGATTTCTTTTTCTTCGAGGTGGGTGGTGTCGCGACCGACCATTTGGGAAACCGCTTTTCTGGCACCCTTCAAATTATCGACTTGCAGGGCGCGGTGGACTTTCGATGCGTGCGAGGCTAAGTCCTTGGTAGCGAAGCACGAATAGAGGAGATAGACGGAAACCGCCGAGCCTGCCCATGGGTGGAAAGACGATGCGGCGGCGATGGCTAGCCATGCGGCAGCGGACGAAGAGCCGACGACGAGCAAGACGGCGAAAACGCCAGCGATTTTTTGGTTGCCGATGATTTTCCGGAGGGGTGGTTCCGCGGCAAGCGCAAGTTTTCCCATGAGGCGGACGGGGTGCGGAAAAAAGCGGGGATCCCCGATCAGCAAGTCGAGGAGAAAGGCGGTGCAGATTTCGAGTTCCAAGTTCATTGCAGGCGTAAAAGGCGGTAGATTTTTTCCATGTCGATGTGGGCTCGCACCGTCTCGGCGAGACGGTCAAAAGCCGATTCGATATTGTAGCATGCCAGAATTTTTTCAACAGGCGGAAATCCTTTTCGTTTCAGCAGGTCGTCGAGGAAATGGCGGCGGAAGGCGTCGGAATCGAAGATGCCGTGCAAGTAGCAGCCCCAGAGGGAAGGCGAGCCGTGTCCGATTGCGTCTCCGTTTTGCGAAAAAACGACGGCAGGGGTTTCGCCCGAAAGGCGGGTTTGGCCGTGATGGATTTCGTAGCCGTGCAGGGGTAAGCCGGAGAGGCTGTGAGTGTAGCGGCCGCAGAGGAGCGTTTTTTCCTGGGCCATCGTGGTGTGGATGGGAAGGAACCCAAGTGTTTCTGTGCGAACGGATTGGGTTTCTATGGAAGAGGGGTCATCGATGCTGGTTCCGAGCATTTGGTAGCCGCCGCAAATTCCGACGAGGACGGACGATTGCCTCTGTTGCGCGAGGGCGGAGGCGATTCCCGTGCTTTTGATGTGGGCGAAATCTGCCGCGACATTTTTGCTTCCAGGGAGGAAGACGGCATCCGGGGAGCCCAATTCCTCAGGGGAGCGGACGATGCGGAGACGCACGCCCGGTTCGATGCGGAAGGGGTCGAAGTCCGTGAAATTTGAGATGTGGGGGAGGTCGATCACGGCGAGGTCTAGCGTGGGTAGTCCGGGGGCGGCGGGGGTGGAGTCGCAAGACGAAGAAAGGACGGAAGATGCCTTGAACGAAACGGAATCTTCTTCCGGGAGTCCGAGGTTTGGGAGGTAAGGGATTGTTCCGATCACGGGGATGCCCGTGTGGCGGAGGACGGCGGCGTGGGCATCTGCCAGGAGAGATTCTTGGCCTCGGAAGCGGTTCACGACAAACCCCGCGATCAAATTGCGCTCCCATTCTGCCAGGACTTCCATGGTTCCGACAAAAGAAGCATAGACACCGCCGCGGTCGATGTCACCGACGAGGAGGACGGGGGATTGCGCCATTTTCGCGACGGCCATGTTTGCTATGTCGTGGCGTTTGAGGTTGATTTCTCCGGGGCTTCCAGCGCCTTCGATTACAAGGACATCATTTTCTGCGGCGAGCGAGGCGTAGGCTTTTTTTGCCTGCTCGAAAGCCTCCGGTTTGTAGCGGAAGTATTCGCGGACTTCCATGTTTGCGACTGCCTTTCCCATGACGATCACCTGAGAGCCAGTCGAAGAGTTCGGCTTGAGCAAAACGGGGTTCATCCTGACATCGGGTTCCATCCGACATGCTTGCGCTTGAACGACTTGCGCTCTTCCCATTTCTCCTCCGTCGCAGGTGACAAAGGAGTTTAGCGACATATTTTGCGATTTGAACGGGGCGACCCGCAGGCCGTCTTGGAGGAGGATGCGACAGAGGGCAGCAGTCAGCACGCTTTTGCCCGCATTCGAGCTGGTTCCTTGGAACATGATCGGTGCGGCGCGGTGCGGTGTTTTTTTCGGTTTGTGTTTTTTCGGAGAAAGAACCGCATCCAGCGCGTTCAGGAGCCTTTCGTTTTCTTCGCGAGTTCGGACGGCGATGCGGAAAAACGAGTCGTCTAGGCCGGAATAATCCGCGCAGGTTCGGATGGCGATTTTTTTTTCGATCAGGCGAGAGAAGAGGGAAGAGGCCGGGAGAGAAGTTGTTTGGCAGAGGAGGAAATTGGCGAGGCTTGGAAAGGGGGAAAGTCCCGGCAGGGATGCTAGGTTTTTTTCCAAGAAAGAGCGTTCTTCGCAGACGAAATTTTGGGAGGCGGAGAGAAATTCTGAGTCCGTCAAAGCGGCGGCGCCGAACGATTGCGCCAAGGAGTTCACATTCCATGTCGGGAGGTGAGGGCGGATGCGGTCGAGCCAGAGTGGCGAGCCTGTGACTAGGGCGAGGCGGAGGCCTGGGACCGCGAAAATTTTTGTCAGAGAAAGGGCGACGAGAAGGTTTGGGGCGGAGAGGGAAAAGAAGCGGGGAAGAGAGGGGGAAAAGTCTGCAAAGGCTTCATCGATAACGAAAAGCGAATCGGGGTTTCGGAGGATGAGAGCCGAGGTTTTCTCGAAGTCCAAGGCGGAGCCAGAGGGGTTGTTCGGGTGTCCGAGATAGACGATTTCGTTGCCGCGCAAGAGGGGTTGGATGTGTTCGGTGTGAATGGCGAAAGCATCCGACGGAGAGGTTGGAACGCGGGTGATTTCTAGGTTTGCCAAGGATGCCGAGTGCGCGTAGTCCACATACGAAGGGGAGGGGACAACCGCTCTCGTTTTGCCAGCGATTCGGGGCAGGAGAAAGAAGAACTCTTCTGCGCCGGCGGTGGCTAGGAACGAAGTTGGCGGGAGTTGGTAGCGGGAGGCGGCGGAGGAAAAAAGCACGGAGCAATCGGGGTCCGGGTAATGGGACAACGCGGAGACTTGCGAGGCGAGGAGAGGGCGCGTCCATTCCGGAGGACCGAGCGGGTTGAGGTTCGCCGAAAAATCCAGCAAGTCTTCTTGGCTGCAACCGGCCAAGGAAGCGAGTTTGCGCAAGTTTCCTCCGTGGGTGTTCATACCATTGTTTTGCACCATGCCAGAGCGGTGAGAGCGGGTATGACTTCTGCGCCTTCGCAGCACGCGCCGAGCGTGTCGCCCGTGAAGCCCCCTATTTTTTTAATGCACCAGATCGAAAAAATAGCGGTTGCAAGAACCGTTGTAGCAGCAATTTGCAGACCTAGCCAGGAAAGAGAAACCCAGCCGAACGAAGCGAGCCAGAGAGTTGCAACCCATGGGAGAGCAGGCGGGGCGTAGCGGACAAACGCCGAGCAAAGACCGCCGTCTGCGCGCGCATAGTTCAAAACGGAAAGCTGGAAGAGCATCGCGCAGCGTCCTGCGAGTGGCATGAGCAGCAATGTTTGTGGGCGAAGGAATTCGGGAAGCGAAGAGAAGGCGGCGAATTTCATCGAAAAAACCGCGAGGAGAAACAGCGCGCCCATTGTTCCGATTCTGCTATCGCGCATGATTTCCAGGATGCGCTCCTTGCCCCGCGAGCTGAAAAACCCGTCGCCCGTATCGGCGAGGCCATCCGCGTGCAAGCCCCCCGAGGCTGCGCAGAGAAAAACGATGGCCCAGACATCCGCCACCGTTTTTCCGAAAAAATGCAGGGCGACGGCATCTGAGGCGACTGCGCACGCCCCGATCAAAAGCCCCACGGCAGGGAACCAGACCGAGCTGCGGCCGATCGTGCTTTCCGTGCAGGAAACACGACCGACTCCCGGGAAAACCGTCAGGAATTGCAGGGCTGCGACAAAAGACCTCATCCTATGCTTTGGATACTCCCGCTTCGTCGAAAGTTGCGACTTCCGTCAAAATGCGGGCGGCGGCTTCGACAAAATTCATCGCGAGGGAGGCACCGGTGCCTTCGCCCAAGCGCAGGCCGAGATCGATGAAAGGTTCTTTTTTTAGGTGGGCCAAGATAGCGGCTTGGCCTTGCTCGACGCTCTTGTGAGCGGAGATCATGAAGTCTGCGCAGGACGGGCAAATCGCGTGGGCGATCAAGGCGGCAGCAGACGAGATAAAGCCATCCACGACAACAGGTTTGCGGAGGGCGGCAGCACCCAAGATCAGACCTGCGAGGCCGCCGATTTCAAAGCCGCCGACTTTCGCCAAAACGCCGATGGGATCAAGCGGGTCCGGGTTGTTCACTTTCAGAGATTTTTCGATGACGGCGATTTTGTTGGCGAGTTGCCCGTCCTCGATTCCCGTTCCTCGCCCCGTCACGGACGCGACAGATTTTCCGGTGAAAACAGCCGTGATCGCGCTGCTCGGTGTCGTGTTGCCGATGCCCATTTCGCCCGTCCCGAAGACATCGGTGGAAGGTGCCAGCAGCGCGACGATTTCTATGCCGGCTTCGATGGAATTGACCGCTTGTTCTCGGGTCATTGCGGGGCCTTCCGCCATGTTTGCGGTCCCGTTGCCGATGCGGTTTGCGAGGATTTTTCCGTCTGCGACGAGGTCGGAAAGTTCTGAGGCGACCCCCATATCGACGACGAGAAGGTGAGCACCTGCGAGTTTCGCGAGGGCGTTGGCACCCGCGCCGCCGTTGACGAAGTTGTGCACCATCTGTCGGGTGACTTCTTGGGGGTATTTGCTGACGGCAAGGGAGGCGACGCCGTGGTCGCCCGCCATGATGACGAGTGTTTTTTTGTTTACGGGCGGGCGCATCGAGTCTGTCATGCCAGCCAGATCGACGGCGAGATCCATGAGCCTGCCGAGAGCCCAATGCGGCATCGTGAGGCAATCGAGGCGGGCTTTGGCGGTGGCGCGGGCGGTTTCCGATTGCGGTTTGATTTGAGCGATTGCTTTTTCTATAAGTGTCATAATTTTTTTTCTGCTGGTGTTGGTTGGAAAGGGGGAAGTGCGGGGGGTTTGATGGTGAGAGGGATTCCAGAAACGAGGAAGACGACTTCGTCGCAGGCGGAAGAAAAAATTTGGTTGATGCGGCCGGCGACATCGCGGAACAGGCGAGAGAGGCGATTGTCGGGGATGATGCCCATGCCGATTTCGTTCGTTACAAAAAAGACGGGGCCCGCGTGGTTTTTTGCGGCGAGCAAGGCATTTTGGCAGGGGGAGAGAACCGAATTTTCCGAGAAGATGGAACCGGTTTGTTCGGCGTGGTAGAGGAGGTTGTTTGCCCAGAGGGTGAGGCAATCCACGAGCACGACGGATGCGGGAGGGCAGGCAGCGAAGGCGGCAGGCAGGTCGGTAGAACATTCGATGGTTTGCCAGTTGCGTCCGGTGCGTTCGGTTTGGTGGGCGGCAATGCGGGCTTCCATTTCGCTGTCGATACGCGGGCAGGTTGCGATGTAGGAACGGGGGGAGGGGAAGGTTTCTGCGCGGAGTTGGGCGTAAGAGCTTTTGCCGCTGCGACTTCCGCCGGTGACAAGGACGAGATGGTTGTGGGTAGAAGCGTTTTTGTTCATGGCAGAGGAGGGGGAGAGAGGCGGAGGAGGGAGGCTCCTCCCGAGTAAAGGACGAGTTCTGCGGAAGCTGCGGGCGGGAGGTCGAAGAGGAAAAAATATTTTTCGTGGTCGAGGGCGAGGAGGTGGCAAAGGAGAGAGCGGAGGGTTCCGCCATGGGAAACGACGGCGGTTCGGGAAGAAGGGTTCGAGCGGATTTTTTGGGCTAGGAGGGAAGTGCGGAGAAGGAAGTTAGCGTTTGTTTCTGCATCGTTTTTTTCGGAGGGAGGAGCGAAATCGGGGAGTGCCAAAAAACGGTAAAACGCCCGCAATTCTTCTGGGTGGGAAGATGCGATGGAAGAGAAAGTTTTTCCTTCCCATGAGCCGAAGTCCCGTTCTTTCAGGTCGTGCAGAATTTCCATTTTTGTCGGTGGGAAAAAGTCGGCGGTTTGCCGGCAGCGGAGGGCAGGGCTGGAAAGAAGGAGGTCGGGGGCGAAGGTCGCAAAGGAAGGAGCGAGGGCGGAAGCTTGTTTTTTTCCCGTGTCGTTCAAGGGAGTATCGGAGGGCCCCCCGAAGGTGCCCGCGAGGGTGGATGCGGTGGCGGCGTGGCGCACGAGCAGGAGGTGGCGGGAGGGTTCAGAGTCCGAGTCCATGACGCGAGAGGAGTTGGGCGCGAGAAAGGAGGTCGTGGTTTTTTGCGATTTCCTTAGCTGGGCCAAAGGCCAAGAGTTTTCCATCGTGCAAGACTGCGGCAGAATCGAACCACGATTGGACGAGGTGGAGGTTGTGGGTTGCGATGAGGAAGCCGATACCGCGTTTTGTGAGAGTGTCAAAAACATCGAGGACGGCATCGCTGCCAAGAGCGTCCAGGTGGGCGAGAGGTTCGTCCGCCAAAATGATTTGAGGGTTCATGGCGATGACACCGGCGATGGCGACCCGTTTGCGTTGCCCCGAAGAGAGTTCGTGGACGGGGCGAGCAGCGAGCAGGGAGCAGTGGCAGATCGCCAGAGAATTTTCCACGGCGGCGGCGATTTTTTCGCGGTTCCATCCGAGGTTGCAGGGGCCGAATGCGACATCTTCTTCTACGGTTGCGGTCAGCAATTGGGCATCGGTTTCTTGAAAAAGGAAGCCTGTATCTGCGCGTAATTCCCTGAGTTTTTTCGTTGAATAGCCGATGGGAATCCCGTTTTTCAGAATTGTTCCGGAGTCTGGGCGGATGAGACCGTTTCCCATCTGGAGCAAGGTCGATTTTCCTGCGCCATTCGAGCCGAGGAGCGCGATTTTTTCGCCGGATTCGACTTGCAAGGAAACGCCGTTCACGGCTTGAAAGTCTGCGCCAGGGTAGCGGTAGCGGACATTTTCCCATTTCAAAGAAAAGCTCATAAAATTCTTCCTCCCGCGAAAAGGCTGCCCAGGAAGTTGCCGCCTAACACCAGGCACCATTGCGCCAGCACCGCAATGGTGGCGACCCCCCATTGCATTGCAGAAAATTTCGGGGTTGGGTGCCAGCGCAGGACGGTTGCGCCAGAACCGCAGCGGGAAGCCATCGCCCGTTCGGATTTTTTCGCATGGAGCAAGGCACCGACAAAAAGTCCCGAGAGCCACCATGCCGAACAACGCCACGAGTGCCGCCAGCGACTCCATCCATTGCGGGAAAGAATCGCGGTTGCGCGGGCTTGGGCTTGTTCGGCAAAGACTCCGATCATGCGGAACGAGGAAGCCATGATGTCCACGAGCCATGCGGGAAAACCGGAGTGCGCCAAGGTTGATTCCAGGGAGGAAAGAGGTGTCGAGCCAGCGATAAAAAACAAAGCGTTGATGCCTGTCAACCCTCTGAAAAACAGCAGGATGGAGCGTTCGATATGGGCGGGATCCGTCCATGCGATCCACGAAAAAAGGGGGAAGGAAGCCGATGCGGAAGAAGGGGCGGAGGGGGAAAACTCGAAGGCGACCAGCGAACAGGATGCCACGAGAAAGAGGATGGGGGCACTCCAGAAAAAAAAGACGGAGCGCGTGGGGCGCACCATATTCCACCGGGCGGCGAGGAGCCATGCGGTGGCGAGCAAGACCGAAGTCGCGAGGTTTGGCGAAGCCCATGCCGCACCGATTCCCGCTAGAGCGACGACGATTTTGCAGGCAGGCTCCACTTCTGCCATCCTGCTTCTCCGCGCTACTTGATCCATCCACATAGAGCCGTTGCTTCCGTTTTCCTTTAGAGTTTGCCGGCGTTTTTTTTCCCCGCCAGCCAGCCGAAGCCGAAAGCGATAACTCCCGTTCCTAGAGAGGCTTGCAAAGCGAAGAGAGAGGATTCGATTTCTTTGGAGGGAGGCGACCAAAACGGGCGTAGCCACGGGGAGTAATCTTTTTGGATTTCGTTGACCGCGGTTTCCACTTTGTCGTCTGTCCCAGAAAATTCCGCGGAGGAATCGTTGGCGAAGTAAAGTAGCGGGGTGACGAAGAGGGCGATGGATGCGAGAAGGAGGAGCCAGTTTTTCATGGGAGAAAAGGAGGTTATTTTGTTTCGGGAGCCGAGATTTTTTTAGGAGTGCGGAGGAAGCCGAGTTCGCGCAAATCTTCGGGGTTGTATTTGGTTAAAAGATTGAAAACCAAGGCGGCAAGGCAGGCTTCCGCGATGGCGATCGGGATTTGAGTCACCCCGAAGAGAGCTAAAAATTTTGTTGCGCTGGCAAAGAAGCCCCCTTCTGTTGCAGGAAAAGCGGCGGCAAGCTGTAGTGAGGTTGTGATGTAAGTGCTCCAGTCCGAGAGGGTTGCAGCGAAAAACACGCAAACGGCGGGAGGGGTGCCGATTTTGTTCGTAGCGCGGAAAGTCCCCCACGCGACAAAGGAGCCGACTACCGCCATGCTAAAGGCGTTTGCCCCTAGGGTGGTCAACCCGCCGTGCGCCAGCAAGATCGTCTGGAAGAGCAAAGAAATTGTGCCCAGCAAAACCATAGGCAGAGGACCGAAAAGGATTGCGCCGAGGGCGATGCCTGTTGGGTGGGAGCAAGAGCCGGTCACGCTGGGAATTTTTAGTGCGCTCAAAACGAAAACCAGAGCGCCCATCATAGCCAAGAGCATCCGCAGGTGTGGGGCATCTTCGTAGATTTTTTTCACACGCTTTGCGCTGAGAATCCAGAAAGGGATTATCGCAGCAAACCAGAGGGCTGCCCATAGCGGGGGCAAGAAGCCTTCCATGATGTGCATCCCCAAGAGGGGAGGACAGCCAAGAGTTGGAATCGAAAACATTCAGTCGTATCTCCTTGCCGGATAAACGCCGGCGGTTGATGGTTTGGAGCTGTTCACAAATAGCATAAACAAAATCTGCTCGTCCTTTTGCAGCCATCCTGCGTTGCTCCTCAGTTACAGACCACAGAGGGTATGCGCCTTCGTTGCTCCTTGGCTGACTACAAAATGACTTCGCATCTTTGATCCTGTTATTTGTGAACGGCTCCTTATCAAAAGGATCGGTCTCCCGGCTTCTTTTCTTTTTTCGTGCGAACTTGAACACTCGTTGTCCGAGTTTCGCATGAAAGAGGAAAAGTCACGGTAGCGTAACTGTCCTGGACTTGCACCAGGTTCCCTTTTTATCCTGTTCGAGCAGGAAATCCTTTCGCGTGGTGGAAGGCGTTTTTGCACCGTCCACCACAGGTGGCACTATGCTTCTTCTCGTTCCTTCCCGTCAAGAGATTTTTGAACTTCTGTCCAAACTCCGACCCATTGGGTGTCCGGCAAAATGAATTTTCTCACGCGAACGGAAACACGGTTTGCGGGATAATGCGCCAGAATCCATTGAGCGCAATCTGCCGCGAGAGTTTCGATCAGCTTGCGCGGGCGTTCTGCCGCCAATGCAATCAAGTCTCTCGTTGCCTGGTAATAATCGACGGTTTCTTCGATTTGGTCTGCCATCGCAACGAAGCTTTTGCTGGGTTCGATTTCTATGTCGAGAAGGAGCTTTTGCGGGGTTGCCCTCTCGCAGGAAGGAACCCCGATGTGTGCAAAAACTTCCAAGGAGCGAACCGAAATTAGCTCTTTAGAAAAAACGCAGGGTTCGTCCATTCGATTCCGTTTTGGCAAAAACTGTCCGATGGCAAACTTGCGAAGGGGAGCGTCCAATCAAAAGAAAGAGCGGGGAACATAGATGTTGTCCCCAGGGAGGACTTTGAAGTCCAGGCTCGCATTTTTTCGGATTTTGCGGACATCGATGGTCGTTGTTTTGCCGCCTCGGCTGTGTTGCACCCTGCTACCATCGGCAAACTCGTTCATCCCGCCCGCCGCATTGATCGCGCTCAAGAAGGTCATGTCCGATGTGTAAGGCACGCGCTGGCGTGCGCGGACTTCGCCGTCCACATTCACGAAGCGGTCACCGACTTGGTGGTTGATCGTGATCGTCGGGCGCGTGTAAATCTGCGCGGATTTGTAAGCGGATTCGATCGCGAGTTGCAACTGGTGTTGTTGCAGTCCCGAAGCGCGGACTCTGCCGATGTGAGGCAAGTTGATAAATCCTTCTGCATCAACTGTATAAGTGGAAGAAACTGCGTTGATGTCCTCGATGGGAACACCGCCGATCCGCAGCTCGATTTTATCGCCAGGGCGCAATTCTGCCGTTTGCGCCATGGTGGAAGGAAGGGAAAAAATGACCGCAGCGCACAGAGAGAGCAAACGGAAACAAGGGATCAAAATGGATTTCATAGCATTTAATTTTTCTTTCTAATCAATAATCAAAGTCCTTTTTCGGCGTGGCTTCGCGGTTTGCTTCGGAGGGTTTTTCTCCTGTTGGCAGAGACACAGATTCCTCTGCGGAGGCAGGGCGAGGTTCGCGTTTTTTCTTGCTCTTCGACTCGTTTTGCGACTTGCTGTAATACTTGTAGTAGCTGGTGTAGTATTCGTAGTTTTGGTCATGCCGGATATCGACATTGTTCAAAACGACCCCCAAGACATTGCCGCCGACATTCAAAATTGCATTTTTTACCCGGAGGAGCATGGATTTTGGGAATCTGCGGTGTTGGACTACGATGATGGTGAGGTCGGCCAGCGAAGCTAAAACCGAAGCGTCGCTTACGCCAAGAATCGGAGGCGAATCGATGAAAATAATATCGAACCTGCGTTTGACTTCGCTCAGAAGAGTTTCCATTCGTTGTCCGCTGAGCATCGCCACGACATCGGAGGGTTGGTTCCCGCTCGTCATGACATAAAGATTGTCGTTGGTAGAACACTTTTTGACGACTTCTTCTAGTGGGATATCATCGTGCAAATGATCTGCCAAGCCGTTGTCGTTATCGAACCCAAAAATTTTGTGTTGGGTGGGGCGGCGGATGTCAGCATCGATGACGATCGTGTTGTATCCGCCTTGAGCAAAGGTGTATGCGAGGTTTGCGATCGTAGTTGATTTGCCTTCTCCCGCGCCGCCGCTGACGACGGTGAACACATTTGCGTCCGGGTTTTTTCTGTTGAATTCAACATTTGTCCGCAGGATGCGGTATGCTTCCGAATCGATTTCCAAGCCGCGGGTTTGCGGGAGGAGTTTCATGTTTTTTGGGATTACCGCCAAGACGGGGATTCCCAATCCCGATTCCACTTCTTCCATGGTCTTGATGCTGGTATCGAGATATTCCAAGAAAAATGCGGAACCGATGCCGAGAACAAGGCCGACGACGACACCGAGAATCATGTTTAGGAGGACGCGGGGGCGGACGGGGCGGACCGAGGGTTCCGCCAGTTCCCAGACGATAGCGGGGCTTTGGGGCATTGTAAGCTGCATTTTTTCTGCGCTCAAGCGTTCTTCGGCGGACTGCAAAAGGGAGAGAGCTTGGATGTAAGCGGTTTTCGCTTCGATGTATTCGACTGTGTTGCTTTTTGAGCCTTGCTGGGCGGAACGGGCATCATTTAGTTCTTCCTCTAAAGCACGGAGAGATTCTTCGGCTATGCGCAACTGGTTGGCTTGGCTGGTCCTCAAGGCGGAAATCTGCATTTCGATTTGCCGTTGTTGTTCGGCCCTGGTTCCCCGCAGAGAGCGGATGGTCGGGTGGTTTGGCCCCAGTCCCGCGTTCAAGAGGCGCGCCTCTTCTGCGGCAACTTGTTGCATTTCAGGGAAAACTTTTTGCAAGGTAGGGTCTAAAATTTCTAGGGTTGCCATGCTGCGCAGGATGTCTTGGTCGTTGAGAGCCTTGATTTCTTCGTGGCGCGAGCGGAGGGAAGCGACACGCAGGCGTTCTTTGCTGACGGACTCTTCCACACCCAGATAGACTTGGTCGCCAGCTTGTTGCGCATTGGCTATTTGGTCGGGGTTCAGATCGATGATGTTGAATTTCTGGCGCAATTCGGCGGCTTTTTTCCGCAAAACAGTCACGGCATCCCTTTGCTTGTCCACTTCGGATTTGAGGCTGTCCAAGCTGCGGTTCAACCATTCATCCACTTGCGAGGTGCGGACTTTTTTATACTGGTCGGCGACGGCGTTAGCTATGGTTGCCGCCAGTTCTGGGTTTTCGCTAAACACCGTAATTTCAATGAGATCCGTATTTCGCAAGTCCCGGACTTTCATGTTTTGCCGCAGGTAGTCGTAGGCGACACCGATGGAGGTCACCCCTTGGTCTGCCCACTTTTGAACCAGGTTGAGGTTCTGTATGACAGGGTAGAGGACTTCTTTGGTTTGGATGATTTCGAATTGCGTGGTTAAAAAGCGCGGGTCGCCGCGTTGGGGGCCCATTCCGCCGCCGGATGAGCCCGATTGGCGGTTAAAAATTTGCATCAGGTAATCGCCTTGGCGGATTTCCACCTTTGCGGATGCGGAGTATAGCCTTTTGCTGAAGTAGGTTGTTACCCCTGCGGTTAGGACGACGGTCAAAAAAACTAAAACGATGAAAGGCCAGCGGATCCGGAGAACGCGCCAGTAATCGAGGAAGTGCAATGTGATTTCTTTTTGATCTGTGGACATGGGAGTAGGAGTCTATACTTTTCGGGTAACAACAAGCAACAAAAAGACACCGGCTCCCGCATTTTTTTGCAGGAGCCGGTGTGCGGTTAGTAACTCAATTTGCGGTGTTTTTTAGAACTTTGCATTCAAGCCGATGAAGACGACATTGCGGGAATATTCGCGGTCTTCTTCGACGGGGCTAAGGACACCAGTGAACTGGTAACCGATGGAAGTCGAGAAGTGGCGGCTGAACTCGTAGCTCAAGCCGAGCGTTCCGTCGATGACATTTTCGTAGAAATCAGGAACGACATTGGGTTGGTCGTAGTAGTTGACTCCGTAGAACAACCCGCCGGAAGCGATGACTCGAGGAGTCAAGGCGTGGGTGACACCCAAGCCCGAGCGGAAGCTCTGGCGTTGGCTGATATCGGTCATGCCCGAAGCTTCCGTCCCGTAGCGGGCGGTGAAGGACATCTGCGATTTTTCGCCGTATTTGTAGGTGACACCGGTTTCCCCGTAAGGTCCGATATAGGTGCTGTTGCCATCTATGTTGTTGTTGACGAGGTTGAACTGCGCACCGAGGCGGGTGTTCCAAGTCAAACGGGGGCTGAAGACCTGATCCCAGCCGACCAACGCGTATTGGTCGAGAGTGTCCAAGTCCGCTTTGAAGTAGGTGGTCGGGCTGATGCGGTATTCCGTGACCAGGGTTGTCGTTGGGCGCCACAGGTAGTTAAATGCCTGGCTGAGAGTCTGTTGGATACGGCCTTGGTTATCGTTCAGCGAAGGTTCTATGTAGATGATCGTATTGAAGTTATACGATGTGGTCGTGGAGAAGCGGGTGCTCCACTGGTAAGTCATGCCGATGGTCGAGCTGCTAGCAAAGTAATCGCCTTGCTGAGAAGCACTTGTGCCGGGAACCGTCACATTGGGTTGCGAGTAGTAACCAGTGTTGGTCGTCGCCGTGATGATCATTTGCGGGCTGGCGGTATAGACTGCGGCCAAATCCCACAAACCGTTGTAGCGGTTGCCGTTATCTACGGCTTTGTTGGTGTAAAGGGTGTAGCCACCCGTGAGGTTGGTGGTCAGTTTCAGACGAGGCCCGCCGAAGGTGTAATTGATTCCCGCAGCGATGTTTGTGTAGAAGCTTTGCTGGCGGTTGGTGCGGGTCGTGTTCACATTGTCATCGAAGCCTTCGCGGATGCTGACGGTGATTTCAAAGGG
>DYNR01000465.1 GCA_020720945.1 Chthoniobacter flavus
ACGCTTGGGCTCCTTATCCTATCATGTCCCTTTACACGAAGGAGGGTCTGCCCGCCGCACCGTTCCGCACCGACCGCTAAAACCTCCGTTCCGCCGATTTCAAAAACACCTCGATTTTCCCGATCTCGCCCCCTGTGAAAAAAACTCTATTCTTTGCCTCTTTCCTCAACGGCAGCATCCGCCTTTACGGAGCAAAATAAACCCCCGGAACAAAATCAAAATGAAATCGAAAATACTGTTCGTCTTATTGTTTGCAACCCTCTGTTTTTCAAGAGGATTTGCAGAAGAACCGCTGAAAATCCTCGTTTTTGGAAACAGCTATTCCCATTGCGTGATCGAAGACCTGCCGGAATTTGCAAAAGCGGCGGGGGAGCGTCCGGTCGAAGTCGTTTGCCTGCGGATCGCAGGCTTGGACAAGCACTGGAAAGCCATCGAAGCCGGGGAGCAAGACCCTGCTTCCGCCAAAGCGAAAGTCGCATTGGAAACGGACTACAAAGCCAAGGTCGCCAGCGCGGAAACGATTAAAAATACGAAGTGGGATGTCATCGTCCTCCAGCAAATCAGCGTGCAAAGCCCAGATGCCAAGACCTATATGCCCTACGCAAAAAAAATCTACGATTACTGCAAACAGCACAACCCCGGGGCGCGGGTGGTTTTTTATCAGACGCACGCGTATCGGGACGACAGCATCAAATACAAAGGCAGCGCGAACAAAAATTTCCGCGAGCCGTATAGCGAGGACGAGATGCACAAAGATGTCCGTGCCTCCGTGTTGTCGTCCGCCAAAGCATTGGGTATCGAGGTCGTCCCTGTGGGCGATGCGTTCCAACTCGCGAGAAAAAGTCCGCTCTGGGGCTACTCGTTCCCAGATCCAAATTTTGATTACGAAACGGCCGAACCGCCGGCGACTCCGAATGAAAAAAACTCTTTGCACATCGGGTTCAAATGGGGAAAAGAAGTGAGGAAAAGCGGGAAGATGTATCAGATCGATTGTCATCCGAACAACCTCGGACGCTATCTTGGCGGTGCGGTTTTTTACGAAGTGCTTTTCGGGAAAAGCGCGGAAAACCTCACCTACCTCCCCGAGAAGAAAAAAGGAGGCGGCAAATCCGATTTGGATTTGGATGCGGATAAAGGACTTACGCCAGAAGGAGCCGCCGCATTGCGGAAAATCGCCCACCAGGCGGTCGAGGCATTCCGGCAAGAATTCCCCAACCTCAAACCCTGAGCAATCGTGCGGTCGCAATCCTCGCACGCGCTCCAATTTTATCTACAAGGATTTGAATAAGAGCACTTGGAACATTGCCTGAATCCGTGAGATAACTGCTGTGAATCTCTGCAATCAATTGGGCTGCAAAGGCTTGGAAAA
>DYNR01000466.1 GCA_020720945.1 Chthoniobacter flavus
GGCACGGTGTTTTTAACCGGATGAAACAACGCCGATTTTTTTTGGAAGCTTGGCCGTGGTTGGCGAGTGCCGCAAGCGGAGTCTTGGCGGGATTGGCTTACCCTCCGTTCGGTTGGGATTGGCTGATCTGGGTCTGCTTGGTTCCGCTGGTTTCCGCCGTCTGGTTTGAGCCCGCACGCGGTGGCAAAACCTCGCTGCGCCATTTCGGTTACGGCTGGCTGGCGGGGAGCCTTTCGTTTTGGATCAATTTGGGGTGGCTGATCGAAGTGACGGGAGGCGGGTGGTTTTTGTTGTCCGTATATTGCGGCCTTTATACCGGGCTGTTTGCGGTGTTTTTGGGGCTGGTTGTTTGCCGCCGCGATGGAGGTGCAGGCGCAAAAAATCCCTGGCTTTCTTCACGGGCAAATTTGCGGGTTGCGTTGGGGGGAGCCGCGGCATGGGCGGGCTTGGAATGGGTTCGCGGCGTGGCATTTAGCGGCTTCGGGTGGAACGGCTTAGGTGTCGCGTTATGGGAAAGTATCCCTCTGGTTCAAGTCGCGGATTTGACGGGTGTCCCAGGGGTTTCTTTTTTGGTTTGTCTGACCAATTTGATTTTGGTGGCGAGCGTCAAGCGGCTGTCTTTGGAAATCGGCAAGGGAGGGATGAAGCCACATTACGATTTCACGCTGTGTCTCGGATTGGTCGCCTTGTCTTTCACTTACGGGCTCAGGCAGTTGTTGGAAAAACCGCACGGAGAAATCCCGCTGCGGGTAGCGGCCGTGCAGGCGAACATCCCCCAAAACGAAAAATGGGATCCCGGTTTTGAAAGAAAAATTTTGGACATTTACCGCTGGCAGACGGAAGTGGCAATCGCGATGAACCCGGATTTGCTCGTCTGGCCCGAAGCCTCCATGCCTCGCGCCGTTTTTTCTGATCAAACGGTGTGGTCGCTGGTTTCCGGCTTGGCTGAAAAGTGGGGGGGAGATTTTCTTTTGGGGACAGTCCACTTTGCGGACGACGGGGATTTCAACGCGGCGTTGCTTCTTGGCGACCGGGGGCGAGACAAGCAATTTTATTACAAAACCCACTTGGTTCCCTTCGGAGAATACATCCCGTTTCGCGGGAGCTTCCCGCTTTTTGAATGGGTGATCGGTGATTTGGTGCCGAGCGATTTCGATGCAGGGAGCGGGTTCCCTCTTTTGACGATGCGAGGAAAACCCGTGAAAATCGGTTCGCTGATTTGTTTTGAAGACACGCTCGGCGGGGTGGCGCGAGAGTTTGTTCTCGCTGGCGCGCAGATGTTTGTGACGATTACAAACGATGGGTGGTTCGGTCGCTCGGCGGGGTCCGTCCAGCATTTGGCACAATCGGTATTCCGTTGTGCGGA
>DYNR01000013.1:0-3647 GCA_020720945.1 Chthoniobacter flavus
CAATAGTCGAAATTACTCCCCGGATCCAAAAATCACAGAAAGTGCGTTTTGGGTTGAACTAAAACAGAAACCGTGTTTTCTCTCTTCTGGCAGGCGGGTTTGCCGCTTCCTAATGGTTTTGCTCCCAGCAAATTTTGCTCCCGGCAAATTTTGCTCCCGGCAAACAGGGAGAGCGCAACCGAGTTTGCCATAAAAAAAGAAACACCGTGTCATGGAAGAATGTGGAGAAAATTTGGAACCCGAAACAAACAGAGATGCTATCGTTTTGGAGACCGGCGCAGAGGGGGAGTTCAAAAGTGGAGAATTTACGGTTGAAAGCGACGACGCGAGGGCACGCCTAGACCGTTTTTTGGCGGAAAAAATGGGAGGGTTTTCGCGTTCGCGAATCCAAGCTTTAATCAAAAGCGGAGAAATTCTTTTGAATGGAAAAATAGCAAAAGCATCCGAACCCGTGGCGTGCGGAGACAAAGTTTCGGTGGTCATTCCCGACGCTGTGCCTCTGGCGGGACTGAGCGGAAAGGACATCCCTCTGGACATCCTATATGAAGACGAGAACTTGCTGGTTTTGAACAAAGCCGCCGGGATGGTCGTGCACCCAGGAGCGGGAACCGACGAGGACACGCTAGTCCACGCATTGCTGCACCACTGCAAAGATTTATCGGGGATCGGAGGGGTCGAGAGACCGGGGATCGTTCACCGCCTTGACAAAGAAACCAGCGGATGCCTGGTGGTGGCGAAGAACGACATCGCCCACCGTTCTTTAGCCGAGCAGTTCGCGGATAGGAAAGTGAAAAAAGTGTATCTCGCGCTGGTGCGAGGATGCCCGAACCGCCCGTGGGGGACGATCGATGCGGACATCGGCAGGCACCCCGTCCACCGCCAAAAAATGGCGGTCAGAGAAAATGGGCAAGCCCGCGCCGCGGTGACCGATTACCGGGTTTTGGCAAAAAACGAAAAAATGAGTTTGATCGAGTGCCACCCGAAAACGGGGCGAACCCACCAGATCCGCGTTCACCTGAAACACCTCGGACACCCGATCGTAGGAGACCCCATCTACGGCAACCGGGGCGACAATACCCGCCACTACCTCCACGCATGGAAACTGGAATTCGAGCATCCCGTCTCTAAAAAAATCGTCCGGTTTCGCGCTCCCGTCCCGCCGGATTTTCCGATCTTGCCACCGGAAGAAGTTTGATAGAAAAATCGATGCCATGGAAATTTACCGAGAAGCCTTAGGACACGCGCACGCGACTTTGGAAGAAATCGCCGCAGGGGTTGGAAAAAAGCCAAAAGTGACGAAGCGGGCGTTGGCGCGCTTGGCGGCGGCGGGAAAAGCCAGCGTGGAAAAAATCGGGGGCAGCACTGCGCAACCCTTTGAAGGAAAACGGGTTATTTCCGAGACTTGTGAAAAAAACGAGGAAAAATCGCACCTCGGATGGGAGGAACTGAAAGCGACCGTCCGCGCGTGCCAAAAATGCCCCCTCCTGGCAAATTCCAGAACGAATGTCGTTTTCGGTGCCGGTAACAACGCCGCAGATCTGGTTTTTGTCGGAGAAGCTCCGGGGGAAACTGAGGATTTGGAAGGGGTTCCTTTTATCGGAAAAGCAGGAAATTTGCTGACCAAAATTATCGATGCGATGGGCTTGAGCCGCGAGAAAATTTTTATCGCCAATGTGCTCAAATGCCGGCCGGACATGAAACCCGGCGAATCGGGAAACCGCAAACCAACCGCCGAAGAAATGGCGACTTGCTTGCCGTGGCTCGGCGAACAGCTACGCCTCATCCAACCCAAGGTAATCGTCGCGCTGGGAAAAACGGCAACGGAAGGCTTGCTTGGCAGGGAAGAGCAAAGAGGGCAGTGGGCGGAGTATGCGGGAATCCCCGTGATGGTGACTTGGCATCCCGCCTATTTGCTGCGCGCAGGATCGCTGGAAAACAAACGCAAAGTGTGGGAAGATATGTTGCTGGTAATGGAGCGGATGAAAATGCCGATTTCCGAAAAACAACGGGGCTTTTTCCTCGCTTAAACCGGGAGACCGAAAGAATGAGCTTTTCCAACCGGATATGGCGGTTTTTGCTCAAACTGTTTTTTTCGCGGACTTGCAAGCTGCGAATTTTGCACGGGGAAAGGGGAAAACGAAACGGTGCGTGGATTTTGGCAGCAAACCACATCAGCCATTTTGACCCGCCGCTATTGAGCGTTGCGACCCGCAGAACCATCGACTGGATGGCGATGGGCGAACTGTTTTCCAATCGCATATTCGGCTGGCTACTCAAAAGCGTGGGCGCATTTCCCGTCAAGCGCGGAAAGCCGGACAGACAGGCGTTGCGGGAGGCTGTCGGACGACTGAAAACGGGACGGGTGATCGGGATTTTTCCGGAGGGAGGAATACGGGACGGGGCGGCTTCCGTGCTGGAGGGTGGAGAAATCCGCCCCGGAATTTCGATGCTCGCATTCCTTGCGGAAACCCCCGTTGTCCCGGTGGTCATTCTCGGCTCGGACCGCCTTTACAACAAAACCCGATGGAAAAAATTTCGGGCGACAACGGTTTGGGTCGGATTCGGAAATGCGGTGCTTCCAACGGGAGATAGCCCCGCCGAAAAAAGGGCGGATTTTGAAAAAAAGCTGCAAGAGGCACTCCGCTCGTTGCGAGAAGAAATGATCCAGCACTTCGGGCTTTCTTCCGATGACTTACCGAAACCTCCTATGCAAAGGATGAAAGAATGAGCGTTTCCGCATGGGCAGAAAAAAAGTTGGCGGCCGGCGCGGACGGTATCCTGTGCGCGATGATGAATGCCCTCCAATGGAAACTGCGGCACCTGGCTTGCGATGCCGGAGAGCTGGAGGCTTATCTGAAAAAATGCGAGCTCTTCCAGCGCGAGGAGTTTTATTCTTTAGAAGAACCAAAAGGATTACGGGAAGCGGACGGAAGAATCGAGTGGCAGAGCCCACACCCATCTGGACATGCTGAAAACGACTCGGCGCGAGCAGAAATATTTTGGGGAAACCGAAACCGAAACGCCCCTACGCTTTTTCTCTTGCACGCACTAATGTCTGCCCATGCGGGGGGCTACCGAAAACTCGCAAAGCAATTCAACCAGAAAGGATGGAATGTGGTTTTCCCCCACTTGCCATACCATTACAGCAGGGTTCCGGCGGGACAAAAAAACGGCGCCCTCACGATGACGGCCAACCTCATCAGAAATGCGGAAGGATTGCGGCAGGCCGTCAAGGAGTTGCGGCAGTTGCGGTTATGGTTAAAAAAACAAGGAGTGGAAGAATTCGGGATGATCGGGACCAGCTACGGCGGATGGGTCGCTTCCCTGACTTCTTTCGTCGAAGAAGGCTGGAGGTTTTTGGCTCTAGTCCAACCAATCGCAAACATCGACCACGCCATCTGGGAAAATCCCGCATCCGTCAATATCGGTAAAATTTTGTCGGAGAAAGGAATAGCAAGAGACACCGCAAACCGTCACGCCCACCTCTCCTCCCCGATGCACGGTGTCCCAAAAATGGATGCTTCCAGGATCGTGCTGTGTTCGGGAAAATACGATTCCGTTTCTCCTCCGTCCGATTTGCGTGCGCTGGCGGAAGCATGGGGTGCCCCTCCTGTCCACGAAGTGCGCCAGGGACATTTCGGCTACCG
>DYNR01000013.1:3747-6849 GCA_020720945.1 Chthoniobacter flavus
ACTCAATAAAAAATATCCGGCGGCAAATGGAAAGCGTCTTCGATCATGGAAATCTCGGGTGGTTCTGATGCGATGACTTCGATGATGTCGAAACGAAACGCCACATCGGGCATATCCAACAACCGCAACCACGACATCGCCCCACGCACGATCAACGCTTCTTTTTCGCGGTCAACCGCCAAAGCTGGCCGCCCGTAACGGTCGGATTTTCTGGTCTTCACTTCGATAAAACAAAGCGTGGAAGTCGGTTTATGGCGGGCGACTACATCCACCTCGCCTCCCCGGTTAGCACGGTAATTCCGACGAATCACCCGATAGCGGTTCCGCAGCAACCACGCAACCGCCACGGCCTCGCCCCACTCGCCCAATGCCATGGGATCAGAGGGCGGTTTTCCGGGCAAATTTCGCCACGGGAGCAAAACTCTCGCGATGGTGCGGGCAAGGTCCATATTCTTCTAACCGCTTCAAATGCAAGGCCGTGCCATAACCTTTATGCGCGGCAAAACCGTATTGGGGATACTCGCGGTCGAGTTCCTCCATCTCGGCATCACGGGTCACTTTCGCAAAAATGCTGGCAGCAGCAATACTCAAACTCAAGCCGTCTCCCCCCACCAACGCAGTCTGGGGAACGGGAAAAGGCTTCACGGGCAATCCATCAATCAACACATGATCGGGGACAAACGGCAACGCAGCACAAGCTCTCCGCATGGCTTCGTGCGTCGCCCGCAAAATATTTAGCTGATCGATTTCCCGGACATCCGCCCTCCCGATGCCAAAATAAACCCCCGGATATTCCTCCAAAATTTGTTTCAACCGCACCCTCTTGCGGTGGGTCAACTTCTTCGAATCGTCCAAACCGGACAACGAAAAGCCTTCGGGCAAAACAACGGCGGCGGCCACCACGCTACCCGCAAGCGGCCCCCGCCCTGCTTCATCAATCCCAGCGACCCGCAAAGCACCTCCGGCTTTGAGCCCGTTTTCGTGTTCCAACGAACAGGGCATGATCTCTGGATTTCCCTACGAAACAGCGACTTAGCGCTGTTTTTCCTTGACCGTCGTCGCCGCTTTGCCCTTGCGGTTGCGGAGATAATTCAACCTAGCACGGCGGACGGAACCACGGCGCTCGACTTCCACTTTCGCCACGCGAGGCGAATGCAACGGAAACACCCGCTCCACCCCTTCCCCGTAGGACACACGCCGAACCGTAAAATTCTCGTTGATCCCAGCCCCTTTGCGACCGATCACAATCCCAGAATAAATCTGGATGCGCTCTTTGTCCCCTTCGATCACTCGGGTGTGAACCTTCACCGTGTCCCCAACTTGGAAGTCGGTGACATTTTCTTTCTTTTGCTCAGCGTCAATTTTTTCAATCACATTCATTTTAGCAGAAATTTCTTAATCCTTGAGATGGAATCGGCGACCTTAGCCCTTTTTCTACCGCCTGACAAACAGAAAATTCTGCCGCTCCCCTCTTTTTTTTCTAAAGCGAAAACGCACCCCGCAAAACGACGGTCGCTGCCCGCCAAAAAAATCAGCCGTTTCCGCCAAAAGCATCGAGCAACTTCTTGTGGATCCCATCAAACCCCCCGTTGCTAAATACCGCAACCACATCGCCTTCCCCCGCCAAAGGCTTCAACCTGCGGACGATCTCATCGGCGCTCGGCTCGTAAAACGCCTGCTTGCCAGCCGCCGCCAAATCCGCGACAACCTTTGCAGGATTCAGCCTTTCATTCTCCGGAAGCTGCTCCAATCTAGCAACTTGCGACAAAAGAACCCCGTCCGCCTGCGCAAAGGCAGCGGGCAGCGCATCCTGGAATACCGCCCGCCTCGTCGTGTTGGAGCGAGGTTCAAAAATCGCCCAGATCCTCGCTTTCCCGTATTTTTCCCGCAACGCCGCAAGCGTCTGGGCGATGGCGGTCGGATGATGGCCGAAGTCGTCGATCACCGTCACTCCACCTGCCACCCCGCGGATTTCTTGCCTCCTGCGAATCCCTTCAAACGATGCCAACGCGCCCCGGATATCTCCAATGGACACCCCGTAAAAATGGGCTGCCGCTGCCGCCATCGCCGCGTTTCTGACATTGAACTCCCCGACCATCGGGATATGGAAAGGCTCCCCGAAAAGCTCGAAATCCATCCCTTCTTTCCCGTGCCGAACCTCCCGGATCTGGTGCCCCGCATTTTCCGAAAAACCAATCTCTAAAATAGGGGCCGGACATCCCCTCGATATGTCGATGCAATTGGGGTCATCCGCATTGAGCAACACCATTCCCTCGCTCGGCACGATGTTTAGTAACCTGCGGAAACTCAACTTGATATCATCGAGATCGCGAAAAATATCGGCGTGGTCAAACTCCAGGTTGTTGACGATCACCAACTCGGGCAAGTAGTGGACGAACTTCGAGCGCTTGTCGAAAAATGCCGTGTCGTATTCGTCGCCCTCCAACACGAAATACCGGGAGTCGTTCAACCTGCACCCTTGCTTCAAATTGGACGGTATGCCGCCGATCAAAAAAGACGGGTTCTTGCCCGCCGATTCCAAAATCCACGCGAGCATCGAAGTCGTCGTCGTTTTGCCATGCGTGCCCGTCACCACCAAATTGTGCCGCCCCCGCAAAAAGAAAAATTTGAGCGTCTCCGGCAAAGAAAGATACGGCAACTTCCGGTTCAAAACCGCTTCCACCGACGGGTTGCCCCGCGTCATCGCATTCCCGATGATAAAAAGCTCCACATCGTCCGGCAACCCCTCCTCCCCATACCCCTCGTGAATCGGGATGCCCCTCGATGCCAAAAAATCGGACATCGGAGGATAAACCTTGTCGTCGGAACCGGTTACACGAAAACCTTTTTCCTTCATAGCGGCGGCGACGGAGCCCATGGCCGTGCCGCAAACTCCCAAAAAATGAACGGATTGCGGGGTTGTTTTCAATTTGCTTTGCTCTGGTTGATTGTTGTTTTCGGCCGGAAGTTCCCCGTTTTTTTCGCCCACCTCCGAAGCTCTTTCGCTCGTGTCGCATGGCTCACCCCGACCTCGCGCACAGCCTGCCAGACATCCACCGCCCAATCAAGCCCGAACTAACCAGAGAAATTCATCCCCCCATC
>DYNR01000013.1:6949-18274 GCA_020720945.1 Chthoniobacter flavus
AGACATCCACCGCCCAATCAAGCCCGAACTAACCAGAGAAATTCATCCCCCCATCCCCAATCTGCCTTCTGCAATCTACCTTCTGCAATCCGCAACTCCCCTCCCCACTTGCCATTTTTTCAAAAATACGGAAAATGCCCCGCCTTACCAAAATGCAATCATTACCTGGCTTCCGAGATATTTACCCCGAAGATTTCCAAATCCGCCGCTACCTCCTCGACACATGGCGGCGGGTGGCGCGCAGTTACGGCTTCCGCGAATACGATGCCCCAACGCTGGAAAGCTCCGCCATTTACGAAAAGAAAAACAGCGGCGGGGAAATCCTCTCCCAGCTCTACCGCTTCACCGACCGCGGAGACCGCGATGTTTCCTTGCGGCCAGAAATGACCCCCTCGCTGGCACGGATGGTCGCCGCGTCTTCAAACCGCTACCGCAAGCCAATCAAGTGGTTCAGCATCGCAAATTTCTTCCGCTACGAACGCCAGCAAAAAGGGCGACTGCGGGAGTTCCTCCAGCTAAACTGCGACATTTTCGGCGACTCTTCCCCCGCCGCCGACGCGGAACTGCTCGCGTTGACCATTGACATCTTGCGGGCTTTCGGACTCGGAAAAGACGATTTCGTCCTCCGCCTCAGCGACCGCAACGCCTGGCTCCTCTTCCTCGAACAAAACAACTGCCCGCCAGAACTCGCCGGCGATTTTTTATCCGTCGTGGATAAAATGGAGCGGGAAAAACCGGAGGAAACAGAGGAAAAACTCCGCCCGTTTGGCGTGGATCTATCTGCCGTCCAAAAGTTTATCGCAACGGATGGAGACGGCGCTTTCGCCCCCATCCTGGACGATCTCGCCGCCCGCGGATTGCGGGATTTTGTCGGACCCGACCTCGGGATCGTCCGCGGCTTGGCCTACTACACGGGTGTCGTCTTCGAGGTTTTCGACCGCAAACGGCAATTCCGCGCCGTGGCAGGCGGCGGGCGCTACGACCACCTGGTCAAATCTTTGAGCGACGGAAACTCGGATCTTCCCGCCATCGGCATGGGCATGGGCGATGTCGTCCTGACCCACTTTTTGCAATCGTCCCCGACCGCTTCGGAAAAAATGCAATCCGCCCTCGCGTCCGACCGCGACTGCGAAGTTTTCGTCGTCGTCGCCGATGAAACCAAACGCCCGGACGCCCTCGGGCTAATCACGCGATTGCGGGAAAACGGCATCCGCGCCGACTTCAGCTTCGGCCCGGCAAAAGTCGGCAAACAGTTCGGCTCCGCAGAATCTCTCGGTGCAACCCACGCCGTTGTCGTAGGCTCGGAATGGCCGGAAGTCCGCGTCAAAACTCTCGCGTCCCGAGAAGAAATCGCCGTCCAACAGGATGCGCTTGCCGACCTCCTAAAAAATGATCATTCTGTGCGGCCATGAAATTTCGGACTAAAGATTGCGGCGCGTTACGCGCCGAAGATGCTGGTGCCGCAGAATACCTCTGCGGGTGGGTGGACTCTCGCAGGGATCACGGCGGTGTCATTTTCATCGATTTGCGCGACCGGGGAGGAATCACCCAAGTGGTGTTCCATCCCGAAGAATGCCCAGAAATCGCAAAAGCCGCGCACGATCTGCGTGCGGAGGATGTCATCCGCGTCGGCGGCAAAGTCGCCCCCCGCCTGGAAGGGACGGAAAACCAAAAACTGCCAACAGGCCAGATCGAGTTGGTCGCCAACGAATTACATCTGCTCAACAAGGCGGAACCCACCCCGTTCCCCCTCGACACGAGAATCGCGAACGAAGACCTCCGCCTGACTTACCGCTACTTGGACTTGCGCCGCCGCGAGATGCTCGACAATTTGCAACTCCGCCACCGCGTCACAAAAATCATCCGCGATGTCATGGACGGCGCGGGCTTTTTGGAAATCGAAACCCCGGTTCTTTCCAAAAGCACTCCCGAAGGCGCGCGAGACTTTCTCGTCCCTTCGCGCCTGACCCCCGGCTCTTTCTACGCGCTCCCGCAAGCGCCCCAACAATACAAACAACTCCTGATGGTCGCCGGCGTGGAACGCTACTTCCAGATCGCCCGCTGCTTCCGCGACGAGGACTTGCGAGCCGACCGCCAACCGGAATTTACCCAACTCGACCTCGAAGCTTCCTTCGTCACGGACGAGGAAATCCAGTCGCTGATGGAAAAAACCATGGCGGAAATCTTCCGCAAAACCAAAGGCGTGGAGCTGCCCCTCCCCTTCCCTCGCATGACCTACCAAGACGCGATGGACCGCTTCGGAAGCGACAAACCCGACACCCGATTCGGCGTGGAACTCGTTGATCTGGGCGATGTTTTCGCAGAAAGCGAGTTCAAGGTTTTCCGTTCCGCTCTTTCCTCGGGCGGGGTCGTCAAAGCGATCAACGCCAAGGGCTTCGCCTGCATTACCACAGGCCAAATCGAAGATTTGACGGACATGGCAAAACAGGCGGGAGCCAAAGGCCTCGCTTTCATCAAAGTCGAAAACGGGGAATGGAAATCTCCCATCGTCAAATTTTTCACGGAAAAAGAAAAAGAAGCGATGCGGGAACGCTTGGACATGAAGGAAGGCGACTTGATTTTGTTCGGCGCAGACTCTTGGGAAAACGCCTGCACCGTCCTGGGGCGCATCCGCCTCCGCGTGGCAGAAATCTGCAAGCTCATCCCCTCCGACGGAAGAAACAACTTCCTGTGGGTCGTGGACTTCCCCCTCCTCGGGTGGAGCGCGGAAGACAACAAGTGGAACGCCGTCCACCACCCGTTCACCCGCCCGAAAACCGAAGACCTCCCGCTGCTCGAATCCGGCGAATACGCCAAAGTCCGCGCCGTCGCTTACGACCTGGTGCTCAATGGCGTGGAAATCGGCGGCGGTAGCCTCCGCATCCACGAAGCCGACCTGCAAGCGCAAATGTTTTCCGTCCTCGGCATCGGCGAGGAAGAGCAAGAAACCCTCTTCGGGCACCTCCTCAAAGCTTTCCGTTTCGGTGCCCCGCCGCACGGCGGCATCGCCCTAGGCCTGGACCGCATGGTCATGCTCTTGGCTGGCGCAGAATCGATCCGCGATGTCATTGCTTTCCCAAAAAACAATCGGGGACAAGAACTTATGACGAGTGCTCCCGCCGGTGCCGACCCCCGGCAACTGCGCGAACTCCACATCGCTTCAACCCACAAACCCAAGGCTTAACCCTCTCCAACAGAGCAAAGAAAAAAATCCGTTTTTTTTCTTCACAAGCACAAAAAAAAATCTACCATCAAACGCCCTTATGCCAAAGCCAATAGCAAGAAGCAAGACACGCAAATCCGTCTCCAAGCGGTTCAAAATCACCGCGAAAGGGAAGGTTGTGCGCACCCGTGCAGGTCGCAGGCATCTCGCCGAATGTAAATCCGCAAAACGCAAGCGCCAGCTCGCGAAGTCGGTAGTCGCAGATAGCACAGACACGGCACGCGTGAAACAAAGCCTCCTTTTCGGTTAAACCCGAGAAGATAGGGAAATGGTCGCGGGAACTGGTCTCCGTAAATTATCGGAGGTCTATCGGAACTGGTGAGTTCCCCGGCCGCAAACAAACAACAGCTAGTTCCACGGAGGCTCCGCAAACACGGAGTTACTAACAATGCCTAGAGCAACTAACGCGCCCGCCAGCCGGGCCCGCCGCAAAAAAGTGATCGAGGAAGCCAGTGGCTACCGCGGTCGCCGTTCCAAACTGTTCCGCTACGCCAAAGATGCCCGCATGAAGGGCAAATACTGGGCTTACCGGGATCGCAAAACGCGTAAGCGCAATTTCCGCGGACTGTGGATTCACCGCTTAAACGCCGCCGCCCGTGAAGAAGGGCTCACTTACAGCCGCTTCATCGAAGGGCTCAAATTGGCTAAAATCGACTTGGATCGCAAAATCCTCGCCGACATCGCCGTCGAAGACCCCGCCGCTTTCAAACAGATCGTCGCAGTCGTGAAGACTTTCCTTCCCGCCTCAAGCGTTCTCCCGAAAGCGAAAGCGTAACTTCTTTTTACAATTAAAAAAAACCGAGGCGTTCCCGCCTGCCCCTAAAAAGGCTTCAAAAAATGGCGGGATCGCCTTCTGTTTTGCTCTGCCCAGATTTTTTACGACGCCATGGAAGACAAAATCCGATCCATCCGCGAAGCGGCGACCACCTCGGTCGATGCCGCAAACGACCTCCCCACCCTCGACGCAATCCGCGTCCGCTACCTAGGCAAAACGGGAGAAATCTCCCTCCTGAGCCAATCGATGCGCGACCTTTCCAAAGAAGAACGCCCCCGTTTCGGTAGCCTTTTGAATGAAGCCCGCTCTCTGGTGACCGATGCCATCGAACAAAAAACTCGCGCCCTCGAAGCCGTAGCAGAAAAATCCCGCTACGCCCAATTTGACGCAACTCTCCCCGGCCCAACGCTTTCCCGCGGCGCATCCCACCCTCTCACCCAACTCATGGGCAAAGCCGTCGCCATCTTCCGCAGAATGGGATTTTCCTTGGCGGATGGCCCGGACATCGAAACCGAATTCCACTGCTTCGATGCCCTCAACACGCCCGCCGACCACCCCGCCCGAAACGAGCAGGATACTTTCTACCTTCCCGACGGTCGCCTCCTACGCACCCACACCTCGAGCGTCCAAATCCGCGTGATGGAAAACCAACCCCCACCCATCCGCATCATCGCCCCCGGCGCCGCTTACCGCCGCGACGAAGTGGACGCAACCCACTTGGCGCAATTCACCCAAATGGAAGGTCTCTATGTCGCCGAAAGCGTGAGCCTCGCCGACCTCAAAGGCTCTTTGGAATTTTTCTTCCGCGAGCTTTTCGGTGCCGAAACCCAATGCCGCTTCCGCCCCCACTTCTTTCCTTTCACCGAACCAAGCTACGAAATCGACATCCGCACCGCCCTCTTGGGCGACTCGTGGATGGAGTTGGCTGGCTGCGGGATGGTGGACCCCGCCGTCTTTGAAGCCATTTGCCAAAAACGCGGCGACCGCGCCTTCGACCCCGAAAAAATCTCTGGCTTCGCATTCGGCTTCGGCCTCGACCGCCTCGCCATGAACCTTCTCGCCATCCCGGACATCCGGATGCTCGTGGAAACCGACCTGCGCTTCCTCCGCCAATTCGCAAACTGATCCCCTCCAGACACTTAAACGATCTTTTTCGCTGACTCGCCACTTATGAAAATCTCTCTTTCTTGGCTGGATGACTTCCTCGCCACCGGACTCGATACCCCCGCTCTCGACGACACACTAACCGCCACCGGCCTCAAAGTCGAAGCCATCGAATCCGCCGGCGTCTCCATCCAAAACCTCGTCGTCGCAAAAATCCTAGAATCTCTCCCCCACCCCGACGCCGACCGTCTGAGCGTTTGCCAAGTGGACGACGGCTCGGGCTCCCCTCGCCAAATTGTCTGCGGCGCAAAGAATTACAAAGTAGGCGACAAAATCCCTCTCGCTCTCCCCGGCGCAGTTTTGCCCGGCAACTTCAAAATCAAACCCGGCAAACTCCGCGGCATCAAATCCGAAGGAATGATGTGCAGCGGCAAGGAAATCGGCTTGGGTGCTGACTCTGCGGGACTTCTCATCCTCCCGCCCGACAGCCCAATCGGACACCCGATCTCCGAGCTTTTCCCTTCTGAAACAGTCATCGAGTTGGAAATCACCCCGAACCGCCCGGACTGGTTGAGCCACTACGGCGTGGCGCGCGAACTCGGTGCGTTTTTGCAAAAACCCGTTTCTTTCTCCCCCCCTCCCCTCCCTCCTACCATCGAAGACTCCTCCCTCGCCTCCTGCGAAACTCCCGTTTGCCCATTCTACTCGCTCCGCAAAATCACAGGCGTGAAAGTCAAGCAAAGCCCGGAAAAAATTCGCCGTCGCCTTGAATCAATCGGACTCCGGGCGATCAACAATGTCGTCGATATAACAAACTATGTCCTGCACGAACTAGGACAACCGCTCCACGCTTTCGATGCCGCCAAAGTCTCCGGTCCAATCTGCGCGCGCCAAGCCCGAGACGGAGAAGAATTTTTGGCTCTCGATGGAAAAACTTACCGCCTCACCCCCGAAGACACCGTCATCGCCGACTCCGCACAAGTCCTTGCCCTAGCGGGAATCATGGGCGGCAGCACCAGCGGCGTGACAGAAACCACAACGGATGTTTTGCTGGAAAGCGCACTTTTCCTCCCCCAAGCAATCCGCAAAACCTCGCGCCGTCTCGCTCTGCAAAGCGACTCTAGCTACCGCTTTGAAAGGGGGATCGACCCCGAAATGGTTCTCGTCGCAGCAGCCCAAGCCGCCAACCAAATCGCAGACATCGCGGAAGGAACCCCCGCGCCCTCTTCCTGCACCACCGGCGCGCTACCAGCAAAATCTGCCACCGTTTCTCTCCGCCACGCAAAATGCGAGGCCCTCCTGGGCACAAGCCTTTCGCCCACGGAAATCGCCTCCGCTCTCCGCCGCGTCGGAATGACTCAACTCTCGGAAAATGAAGGAGTTACGGAATGGCAACCCCCATCTTTCCGCCACGACCTGACGCGCGAAGTCGATCTGGTCGAAGAAGTCGCCCGCATCATCGGCATCGAAAAAATCCCCTCCCGCGCCGCATCCCTAGCCGCCCCCCAATCGCCCGCAGACGCGGCTTACGATTTCCAAAACCTGCTGCGGGAGAAACTGGTCGCCAGCGGTTTCTGCGAGGCAAAATTGAGCACCCTCGTTTCCGCATCCCAGCTAGGGGAAAAAGAAAACTCAGCCATCCGCCTCAAAAACCCGCTCGGGGAAGACCAGTCCTTCTTGCGCCCTTCCCTCCTCCCCGGAATGCTCCAAGCTGCGCAACGCAACTTCCACGCAGGAACCAAAGATGTCCGCATCTTCGAACTCGGTTCCGTTTATTCAAACACCGGCACAGAGCAACAAGGCAGCCTCGGCCTCCTCGCATCAGGCCCCGCACGCGAAACAAACTGGCTAGAAAAAAAACCTGCGGATTTCACATTCTTCGACCTCAAAGCCGTCCTGCAATCGCTCTTCCCTTCCCTCCTCCGCTTTGAAAATACCGAGAAAAAAAATCTCGTCGTCGCCTCGCTCATCCTCTGCGGAGAAATCGAAGTCGGCTTCGCGGGAATCTTGGAACCCGCCGCAGCACGACTCCTCGATGCCACCGCCGAAATCCTCGTCGCCGAAATCTCTTGGCCTGCCCTGCAATCAACCCAGACAAAAAATACTGGCAAGTTCTCGCCGATCCCTAAATTCCCCTCCACCTCCCGCGACCTCGCCTTGATCCTTCCGGAAGCCGTCCCCTACGCGACCGTCGAAAGCATCCTGCTCGCCTGCAATGAACCTCTCCTGGCATCCTTCGCCCCGTTCGATCTCTTCCGCGACCCAGAAGGAATCCGCCTGCCTGCCAACAAAAAATCTCTCGCTATTTCCTTGACTTTTCGCTCGTCCGAGAGGACGCTTGCCTCCTCGGAAATCGATGCGGCCACGGAAAAAATACGGGTTCTGCTCAAGCAAAACCTCCCCGTGGAATTCCGCGAATAGTTCTCTCTCATTTCTTTTCCTTTCGCCAAAATTTTTTGCCAGCATTCGCGGAAACGGCGCGGGTTCCACCCTCGCCCCACCTCCCCGAATCGCTTGGCCAAGTTTGCCCTGCGGTGTCCGCGATTACAAATTGCACATGCCCGAACCGATAATACATCGTCCTAAGGAAGCTAAACCTGCGCGCCTATGACACGCCTTCACTGGAAGCCAGAAGCGCGCACAGCCGCTATCCACCTTTAAATAAGGGAACGGGTCTTGCACTAGAACGGCACCGCGGGGCATTTTCCTCCTCCCTCCCAACCTCTTTTTTGTTCCCCTCCCCGAAAATCGCGGCTACTATCCCCACCCCGAAAAGAAATGAATCCTGACTTACAACAAGCTATCGATGCGGGAACGATCTCCGCAGAAACCGCCAAAAAACTCGAATCCCTCCCGCCGGATTGCTTTTGCTCGCACAAAGACTGGGGCATCGGAAAAATCCGGGAATGGCGCATCCTCACCAACCAGATCCTCATCGATTTCGACTCGAAAAAAAATCACCCGATGCAACTGGTTTACGCATCGGCGACCCTCTCCCCCATCCCCGAACAACACATCCACGCCCGCATCCGCCGCGACCCCGCAAAAGTGGCTTCCGACTGCGACCGCGACCCCGTCTCCGCCGTCCGCTCGATCCTCCTCGACTTCGGAAAAAAAGCGACAGCCGACCAGATTGCCTCGACTCTCGTCCCCTTTGTTTTCGACCCCGAAAAATTCAAACGCTGGTGGGATTCGGCAAAAAAAGCACTCAAAAAAGACGGCCACTTCATCTTGCCACAAAAAAGGACGGAACCCGTGGAACTCGTGGAAACCCAAGCCGCCGTCCACACCACCCTCCTGGCAAAATTCCGCGCAGCAAAACAGCTCAAAGACCAAGTCGCCGCCGTTGAACAATTCGTCAAAACCATCGAGTCTCTCAACGACCCCCAAGAAGTCGAAGCCCTCATCCCGGAATTGGAAAAAGCAGCGGAAGCCGGCATCCATGTCAGCCCCTCCCAAGCCGCCGAACTCCTCCTCTTGCGCGACGAAATTTTGGCATCTTGCCAGCTCTCCAAAAAAAGCTTCGGCCCTTCCGTCGCCGGCATCATCCAAAAAGAATCCGCCCGCCTCTTGGACCTTTTTACCGAACTCCCCCCAGCCAAACAACGCGCCCTCCTAGACTCGATGGAAGAGGCTTTCGATTCCCAATGGACCGAACGCTCCTTCTCCCTCATGCTCAAAGCCCCCGCCCGCCTCGTCGAAGACATCGGCTCCCTCTTCGTCAAAAAAAATGCCCAAGACCTCCTGCAAACCCGCCTCCAAAAATGGATCCGCGAACGGAAGGCCTCTTCGGACATTCTTTTCTGGATTTGCAAACGCCGCGAAACCTCCCAACCCTCGCTGGTTTCCCACGATCTCTTCGACGCGGTTCTCGCATCCCTAGAATCCGACCAAATTTCGGGCTCAACCAAAGGCACAAAACTCCGCTCCCTCCTCTCCGAAGACCCCCGCCTCCTCACCGATTTTTTTGAAAACGCCCCAAAAGACATCCTCCGCAACTCCGTCCGCCGACTCCTCGCAAGCTCCGCGTTCGAAAAAGATTCCCTCCGCTCTTTCCTCTCCCGCCTAAAGAAAAAATACGCCGACCTCAAGGACTTGGAAATCGCCGAAACCGAACAAATCGAAGAGTCTCTCATCGTCTCCCAGCCGAGCTTGGACCTCCGCAAAAAAGAGTTCGAGCATTTGGTCAACAACCTGATCCCGCAAAATCTCCACGACATCCAAGTCGCCAGAGGCTACGGCGACTTGCGCGAAAACTTCGAGTTCAAATCCGCCAAAGACCAACAGAGGGTTCTCTCCCAGCGAAAAAGCGACCTCGGCAAAGCCCTGGCAACCGCTAAAGTAACGGACTTCAAAGACCCTGACACCGCGCAAGTCTCTATCGGAACGGTAGTTTCATTAAAAGACTCCGCTTCCGGGAAATCCGAAGAATACACCATCCTCGGTGCCTGGGACAGCGCCCCCGACAAAGGCATCGTCTCCTACAAAGCCACCATCGCCGAAGCCCTCCTCGGCGCAAAAACGGGAGAAGAACGGACGCTCCCCGACTCCCGCCGCGTCCGCGTAGAAAAAATTGCGCCGTTCAAGAACCTTGACTTGCTCCCCAGTATCCTGCAAGCTTCCTCGGAAAATACGCCAGCATCTTGAATCGGCTCCCCCGTTTTTTCAAACCAAACAATACTACATCACATTACTCAGAAACTATCCTATGGACTACACAACCATCATCTCTCTCAAAGCCCGTGAAATCCTCGACTCGCGCGGCAACCCGACCGTCGAAGTCGATGTCGAACTCTCCGGCGGTGCCATCGGTCGCGCCGCGGTCCCAAGCGGTGCCAGCACTGGCGAACACGAAGCTTGCGAACTCCGCGACGGCGACAAAAGCCGCTACCTCGGCAAAGGAGTTTCCAAAGCCGTGGAAAATGTTTTTGAACTCCTCGCCCCCGAACTCATCGGGATGGACTCCCTCGACCAAGTCGGCCTCGACAAGGCAATGATCGCCATCGACGGAACCAAAACAAAATCGAAAGTCGGCGCCAACGCCATCCTCGGGGTTTCTCTCGCAGCCGCAAAAGCTTCTGCGATCCAACTCGGCCAACCCCTCTACAAATACCTCGGCGGGCCCAACGCAAAAGTCCTCCCCGTCCCGATGATGAACATCCTCAACGGCGGTGCGCACTCCGATGCCCCCATCGATTTCCAAGAGTTCATGATCATGCCGAAAGGCCTCCCTTCTTTCTCCGAAGCTCTCCGCTGCGGAACGGAAATCTTCCACACCCTCAAAAGCGAACTCAAATCCCGCGGTCTTTCCACCGCAGTCGGTGACGAAGGCGGCTTCGCCCCGAACCTCACCTCCGCCGACGAAGCGCTCAGCATCATCGGCATCGCTGTCGAAAAAGCGGGTTACAAGTTCGGCGAACAAGTCTTCATCGCTCTCGACCCTGCCTCCAGCGAATTCTACGATGCGGCCCAAGACCGATATGTCTTCAAAAAATCCGACAAATCCGTGAAGACCGCAGAAGAAATGGTCGCTTACTACCAAGCACTTTGTGCGAAATACCCGATCGTTTCCATCGAAGACGGCTTGGCAGAAAACGACTGGCGCGGGTGGAAACTCCTCACCGAAGCCTTGGGCAACAAAATCCAGCTCGTCGGCGATGACCTCTTCGTCACCAACACCAGCTTCCTCCAAAAAGGCATCGACAGCGGGGTCGCCAACTCGATCTTGGTCAAAGTCAACCAAATCGGTTCGCTCACCGAAACTTTGGATGCCATCGAACTGGCAAAAATCAACAAATACACCGCCGTCATCAGCCACCGCTCCGGTGAAACGGAAGATTCGACCATCGCGGACATCGCCGTTGCGACCAACGCGGGCCAAATCAAAACAGGTTCGCTCTGCCGCACCGACCGCATCTGCAAATACAACCAACTCCTCCGCATCGAAGAGGAACTCGGTGATGATGCGATCTTCGGCGCAGCAAGGATGCACCACTAATCAAAGAAACTCACCCGGCACCGCGCCCCACGGCGCGGTGCTCGGGTTTTCCGCTTGCGCCCTTAAGCCGCTTTCAAAATGAGATCGAAATGCCCGGGAGATGCAAGCAAACCCTTTTTACGGCTTCGTTCCTCAAACGAAGCCGTTTTTTTCCCCTGATAAAACCAGTGCAAAAAACCTCGCCACCCTTCTCGCTACCGTCCTCTTCCTCGCGTCCGTCCTTCC
>DYNR01000186.1 GCA_020720945.1 Chthoniobacter flavus
AGATTGAGAAACCCGAAAGAAATCCCTTCACAGAAATAACCTAACCAAAAGAAAGAACCTTCTATGAATAATCAGAATGAAACCTTGACAGCGCGCATCAGCCCCTACGGCCCCACCCGCAGCACCATCCAAGGCGCACCCCTCAGCGAAGAAGAACTCGAACGGATGCAGGCGGCATGGCGCACTTGCTGCTACCTCATCCTCGGAATGATTTATTTGCGGGACAACCCCCTCCTGCGCGAACCGCTCAAACCCGAACACCTCAAGCAGCGGTTGCTGGGGCACTGGGGTTCGAGCCCCGGGCAATCCATGCTCTGGTTGCACCTCAACCGCATCATCCGCGATTTCGACCAAGAAATTCTGTATGTCTCCGGGCCTGGGCACGGCGCACCCGGCGTTCTCGCCCCGATGTATATCGAGGGTGCTTACACGCAGTTTTATCCGGAAATGACACGCACGGAGCAAGGCTTGCTCTCGTTTTTCCGCCATTTTTCTTTTCCTGGTGGAATCGGCAGCCATTGCACTCCAGAAACCCCTGGTTCCATCCATGAGGGAGGGGAATTGGGTTACAGCATTTCGCACAGTTACGGGGCGGCGTTCGACAACCCGAACTTGATCGTCGCATGCGTTGTCGGAGACGGGGAAGCGGAGACGGGGCCCTTGGCGACAGCATGGCATTCCAACAAATTTTTGAACCCGGCGAGGGATGGTGCGGTATTGCCGATTTTGCATTTGAACGGCTACAAGATCAACAGCCCGAGCATCTTGTCGAGAATCACGCCCGAAGAGCTAGAGTCTCTTTTGCGGGGCTACGGCTACGAGCCCTATTTCGTGGAAGGTTGCGATTCGGCATCCATGCAACAGGCGACGGCGGCGACATTGGAGCATTGCGTGCGGGAGATTCACCGCATCTGGCGGGATGCCCGCGAAGGGGGGGTAACGGAACGCCCCCGCTGGCCCATGATTGTTTTTCGCACGCCGAAAGGCTGGTCTGCGCCACGCCACATCGACGGGCATTTCGTAGAAGGCTTTTGGCGGGCGCACCAAGTCCCTCTCGCGGGAGTCGCGACAAACCCCGAGCACCTGCAACTGCTCGAAACCTGGATGCGCTCTTACAAACCCGAGGAATTGTTCGACCAAGCAGGGGCGCCGAGAAAAGATTTCGAGTTGCTGGTCCCGCCGTTGAACAAGCGGATGAGCGACACCCCGCACGGAAACGGAGGCTTGATTTGCAGGGACTTGCGTTTGCCCGACTTCATGGATTACGGGGTCGATGTGAAAGAGCCCGGACGGCAGATGGAAGAAAACACGCGTCCGCTCGGCAAGTTCCTCCGCGACATTTTGCGGGATAACTTGGACAACTTCCGCGTTTTCGGACCCGACGAAACGGCATCGAACAAACTGGACGATGTCTATCAGGTCAGCAAAAAAGCTTGGATGGGCGAGTTTTTGCCGGAAGACCTCGACGGGAGCGAACTGGCCACCGACGGGCGGGTCATGGAAATGCTCAGCGAACACACTCTCGAAGGCTGGCTGGAAGGCTACACGCTCTCCGGGCGACACGGCTTCTTTTCGACCTACGAAGCATTTGTCCATGTCATCGATTCGATGGTCAACCAGCACGCCAAGTGGCTTGAAAAATGTGCGTCCGTCCCGTGGCGGGCGTCGGTTCCTTCGCTCAACTTGCTGGTGACTTCCACCGTCTGGCGGCAAGACCACAACGGCTTCACGCACCAAGACCCCGGCTTCATCGATGTCGTGGCAAACAAAAGTGCCGAAGTCGTCCGCATCTATATGCCCCCGGATGTCAACTGTTTGCTATCGACCGCCGACCATTGCTTGCGCGCGAAAAACTACATCAATGTGATCGTTTCCGACAAGCAATCGCACCTCCAATACCTGACAAAAGAGGAAGCCGTGTTGCATTGCACAAAAGGGGTCGGGATTTGGGAATGGGCGAGCAACGACGACGGGGAAGAGCCCGACTTGGTGATGGCATCCGCGGGGGACATCCCCACCGCCGAAGCCTTGGCAGCGATCGAACTTTTGCGCCACGAGTTCCCCGACTTGAAAATCCGCTATGTCAATGTCGTCGATCTCTTCCGCCTCCAACCGTCCACGGAGCACCCGCACGGGATGAGCGACCGAGACTTCAACAGCCTGTTCACGGAAGACAAACCCGTGGTCTTCAACTTCCACGGCTATCCGACCCTCATCCACCGCCTGACTTACCGCCGCAAAAACCCCGCACGGATCCATGTGCGCGGCTACAAAGAAAAAGGCAATATCAACACGCCTCTGGAACTGGCAATCATCAATAACATCGACCGCTTCAGCCTTGCGATCGATGCCATCGACCGCGTGCCTTCCCTGCAAAAAATCGGGGCGCACGCGAAAGAACGCCTAGAAAACCGGAGGATCACCTGCACGAGGTATTCCCACCGATACGGGGTGGACGAGCCCGAAGCTTCCAACTGGATGTGGTCGGGGCTTTGACCTGAACCCGCACGCCCTTTTCCCTGTTTCCCAAAATTTGCGGGAGGCGGGGAAGGGCGACTGAAAAACAACCTCCACACAAAAACGCCCCTCCTTCCCGAGAGATTCGGAAGGAGGGGCGTTTGTTTTTTTTCTTTTCCTCGATGCTCTTTCCCGCTTAGAAGAGGGCATGGATCGTCTCGTCTGCTTCCGTTTTTCCGTTCGCATTTTTTCTGCTGCCGCGCTGGTCGCCAGCTTTCTTGGATGCGCCTCCGCCCTGCCTCCCAAACCTGCGCCCCCAGTTGCCCCTGCCGTAGCGGTGCAGGCTGCGCCGCCAGTGGCACCCCCGCTACCCGGCGCACCTTCGGTGTGGCCTTCCAGCGCCCCGGAAATTTACGCGCAATCGGCCATTTTAATCGATGCTCGAAACGGGCGGACACTTTATCAAAAAAATGCCGATGTCCAAAGGCAAGTCGCTAGCACGCAAAAACTTCTGACTGCGCTCATCGTAGCGGAAAAAGGCGGTTTAGATAAAATGATCACCATCCAGCCGAGCGACACGAAAGTCGAGCCGACCAAGCTCGGGGTCAAGGCGGGAGAGAAGTATCCACGGGGGGTCTTGCTCCAAGCCGTGCTGGTAAAAAGCACGAACGACCTAGCGGCGGCAGTAGCGCGGGACTACGCGGGAAGCGTGGAGGCATTCGCCGAACACATGAACCGGGTCGCAAAATCGCTCGGTGCCGAATCTTCCTATTTCCTCAACCCCCACGGCTTGCCGGCGCGCCAGTATTCGACGGCGAGAGACATGGCAAGAATCGCGTTCCGCGCCTACCGGAACCCCGACTTGCGCAGGATGATGCTGACCCGCAACATGGCGTTTCGTTTCAACAGCGGGCGGGTCACCCAACTTAAAACGACCAATGACTTGCTCGATCGCTCCCCCGCATTCACCGGAATGAAAACGGGTTACACCGTTGCCGCCGGACGATGCCTGATCACGAGCGCGACCATCAACGGGCGAGAGATGATCCTGGTGCAACTCGGCAGCAAAACGAAATACATTTTCGACGATGCGGAGCGGCTGATGCGCTGGGCCGCATCCCAGTAGAACCCGAAGAGCAAAAAGAAAAAATTTTTCCTTGTAAGGGACGAGGGGCAAGCGGTAGTGTCTGCCGAATATCAGGAAGGGTGGCTGAGTCCGGTTTAAGGCACTCGACTCGAAATCGAGCGTGGGGTTATTCTCACCGGGGGTTCGAATCCCTCCCCTTCCGCCACTTTCTTTTTTTCTGCAAATCGGGCTTGGGGCGAGAAAAAAAACGGGAATTGCGCATCGCTCTTCTCTAGAGGGAACAGCAAAAAAAAACGCTGGAAAATCCCTTGTTTTTCTTTTTGTGCGGGGGTAAAAAACTCCAAACGGACGAGGGTGGGCTGCGGAGCATAAGCCGGAGTTCACCCGATGGCTCGAAGACCTATGAACGAATCCAAACTTTATATCAATTTCAAGACTTTCGCATGGAAGCCAATCGATTCCCAATCGAAGGACGACGATTTGGATTCCCCTTCCTACCCTCTTTCCATGTTGCGGGCCGTGCTGCTGCTAAACGGGATTTACCAGCTCGTCCCCAGCAGCATCGATTTCCGGGAATTCGCCCAACAGGCGATCGATAACGGCAAGGTGAGCCTGCCGGGAACTTTTTCTTCCCTCATCAACCAGGTGCTCAAGTTTTATGTCTTCGACCGCGACATCCTGATGATCTCCCAGGGTCTCACCAAAACCAGCGACCAAGAATACTGGTTCGATATGCTCAAAGACCCCTCGACAAACCAAACCGTTATCTTCCTCAAAAGCAGCAACATAGCGGGCTCTTCGGAAGTGCTGCAACTGGCTTACCTCGACCCGGTCCCGAGCAACATCCACCACATTTACTACCTTTTGCGGAGCCTCCGGATGCCGGAGATCAACTTGCAAGAAATCGTGGATAGCATCGCGATGAACAAGACTCTGGTCGCGAGCCTCACCGCGTTTATCCAGAAACTTTTGTTTGACCCGAAGGACGAGATGGGGGCTCTGGAAGTGTTTTTGCTTTTGGGGCAGGAGAAGTTCAAGGAATGGGTTTTGAGCGAAATCGTCGCGCATTCGCAGGAGCTGATTCCGCCGCAAGCCGACCGTTTCCATTATCCGCCCTTTAACCTTTCCGTGATTCCCAGCACCGAGTCGCTCAACGGCCCCGGGCTGATCGAAACGATTTACATCTTGGGCTTTTTGGGGCTGGCCGACGACATCCGGGCGGGAACCGCCGACAAAACAGGAAAAAGCTCCAAACGGCCGCTTTTTTAGGTCGGA
>DYNR01000467.1 GCA_020720945.1 Chthoniobacter flavus
AGCTGAAGGGGGATGAACGGAGGGCGGGCATCTTGCCCGTCGGAGGCGGGGGAAGTAAAAAGTAAAAAGGAAAAAGGAAGAAGTGGGGAGGGGGGAAGAGAAAGAGATAAAAGGGGTAAGAGAAAAAGGGCGGGAAGTCGTGCCTTCCCGTCCAGAGCGGAATCATGCTTCCGCACTCCAAGGAGCTTTGCGATTCAAGGAGAAAGGAGATGGATTAACTTCCCTCTTCGTTTTTAAAATTACGCGAGGATTTTTTGGGGAACGGTTTCTTACTGGAGGCAATAGACGAATCCGTCGTCGCACCCGACGAAGAGGGAACCGTTTCCAGGCCAAGGCGAGCTGAAGATGCGGTTGCCTAAATCGCAGTGCCAAGCGAGGGTGCCAGAAGTTGCGTCAATCGCGTAGAGCTTGCCATCCTGACTGCCGAAGTAGGCGAGTTTTCCCGCGATGGAGGGATCGCTTTGAATTTTCCCTCCCGTGGGAAATGTCCACGCAACGGCCCCCGTCCAACGGTCGAATGCGTAGAGTTTTCCATCGTTGCAACCCGCGAGGACGAAGGATTCTCCGATGGCGATGTCGCTCAAAATTTCGTAGCCGAAGAGGCCGCCGCCGTTCATTTCCATTTCTTTGTTGCGGGGCAGTGTAGTGTTGAACCACAGGGGTTTAGCGGGGGTGGAAGAAATGTCGAACGCGGCGATGGCACCCCGGATGTTGACGGGGACGAATAGCGTGTTGTCGCGGATGGCGCAGGAAGTCCACTGGCGGCCCTGGTGGTCGCCGCGAAGTTTTTGCGCGAGTTTTCCATCGGAGACGAGGAAGGAGTAGTAGGCGGAACCGTTCGATGCGGTGTAGAAAAAATTCCCGTCGGTCGTGATGGCGGCGTATCCTTGCGGGCCGGCGGCACCCCGCCAGATCGGGGTTCCGTTTTTTGCGTCAAACGCCAGAAGGGGGCCAGTGCTCATCGAGATTTCATCGTGGCCGCCTTTTGAGCCACTGCCGATGACCGCCGCGCCGTAGAGCAAAGCGGGAGAACCGAGGGTGGGAAATTTCGTGGGGGCATCCCATCGTTTTGCGCCTGTTTTCGCATCGAGAGCCAAGAGGAAGCCGCTTTCCGAGGCGATATAAACGGTTTCGTTTTGCACTGCGGCAAAACCATTTACGGGTGCGCCCGTGTCGAAACGCCATTTTTCTTTGCCCGTTTCGGCATCGACGGCATAGACAAAGCCGTCGCCGCTGCCGAAGAAAACGGTGCCTTGAACGACGACGGGAGAAGAGCGGACGGCGGCGCCGGTCTGGAATTTCCACGCGATTTTAGAGAAAGCGGGGAGCCCGGAGGAGTCGAAGTTTGCGTTGCGG
>DYNR01000187.1 GCA_020720945.1 Chthoniobacter flavus
AAAAACAAATCTGCAATCTCCCTTCTGCCATCTGCAATCCCTCCCCCGCATTCCAAAGCACTTCGCAACCCAGCGAAAATTGGTGCATTTCCTCGTTGCTTGGAACGAAAAACGGCCTCGACCGCAAAGCCGAGACCGTTTTTTTGTTGGAAATAAAAAGGGTTGGAAAGCTCTCCGATCAACGGAAGCGGTGGGACTCAAATTGCTCGAGCCTTCCACCGATGCCCCAAAAATTGAATGGAGCAAAAGGCGGCGCTTCAGGCACCCGCGTCGCAGAAACCATCCTGCCATCCGGAACCACGGCAGCAACCGCAGCGGCCAACACATGCCAAGGAACTTCGGGAAGCTCATCAGCCAACCGCTGTTCGAGGCGCTGGACTTTTTTTTCCAGCGCATCAATCTTGGCAAGCAATTCGGCCGTAGAGACTTCTGCACTCATGCGACTTCCTCCACGAGAGCGTCCAACGAACGGTCGCCGATGGTGATTTTCATCTTGCGGCTTTGTGGGCCAGAAGGTTTTGCCCCGTCTTTCGGTTTGTCTTTGGCGACGGGCGTAGGTGCCGGGCGTTTGCCTTGGAACCAATCCGAAGTTTGCTGCGGGAACATTGCGTAAAGGACGCACGCTTCGTCGGTGACAGGAAGGTTGTTTTTTGCCAACTCGGCGCGAAGGGAATCCATGCGCGGAGAAAGAAGGTCGGCGGGTCTTCCGAGGACAGGTTCTTCCTTGCTGAGTTTGACCGCCAAGTCGCGGACTTCCGGATCGATGGCTCCTGGGGTTTTCCCGTATTTCCCGAGAGCGATGTCGCGGGCCGCGGGCGCAAAATTTTTCCAACGCCCAAACTTGACATTGAGCATCGCCTGCGTGCCGACGATTTGGGAAGTCGGGGTGACAAGAGGAATCCAGCCAAGAGCCTTGCGGACTTCCGGGATTTCGTTGCGCACTTCCATTTCCTTGTCCGCCATGTTCAGCTCGCGGAGCTGGGTGCGGAAGTTGCTCAACATCCCTCCAGGAATCTGGAGCAAGAGGATGTCCGAGTCCGTGCGCTCGTTGTTCGGGCTGGTAAACTGTTTGAGTTCCTCGTAAACGACTTCCAGTTTTTCTCTGATGGCCTGGAGCAAATCCTTGTCGAAATGCGTGGGCACGCGCTTGTTGCCTTCCAGCGCAGAAATCATGCGGAAGGTATCAGGCTGCGCCGTCCCGTTAGCGAACGGACAAACCGAAGTTTCTACCGCGTAAGCACCTGCGTCAATGGCGGCGATGTAAGTCGCCACCGCAAGCCCCGCTGTATCATGGCAATGAACGGAAACATCAAGGCCGGTTTCCTTGCGGAGTTGGGACACCAAAGCGTAAGCAACCGAAGGAATCAGGATGCCGGACATATCCTTGATCGCCAAGGAGTTGCAGCCCATTTCTGCCAATTTGCAACCGAATTTCACGAAGTTTTCCACCGTGTGAACCGGGCTGGTCGTGTAACAAATTTCTCCACGGGCGTGCTTCCCGGAAGCGAGGGTCGTGCGAATGGCTGTTTCCAAATTCGCAGGGTCATTCAACGCATCAAAAATACGCAAAATGTCGCATCCCGCTTCTGCCGTGCAACGGACAAACGCTTCGACAACATCGTCGGGAAAACTCGTGTATTGCACGATATTCTGCCCCCGCAACAACATCAACTGCGGTGTTTTTGGCGCAACTTTTTTGAGCGTGCGAAGACGGTCAAAAGGGTTTTCCCCCAGAAATCGGAGGCTGGAGTCGATGGTCGCCCCCCCCCAAGTTTCCAATCCCGCAAAACCCGCTTCATCGAGTAGCGGTGCCACGGGCAACATTTGTTCGGTCGTCATGCGTGTCGCGGCCAAAGACTGGTGGCCGTCGCGCAATGCGGTGTTATTAAAAAAAACGGGTTGGTTTAGATCGGTCATCCCCCCATCTATGAAGGAAAATAACGCAAAATTCTCCGCAGATTTTGCGAAATTTCGTGCAAATCATGATGAAATCCGATAGTTTTTCCGCAGTGCTATGACGAAAACTACCGAATCTCTGCAGCGAATTTTGTCCGACAGGCTTCCGAAAATGGAGGAATGGCGGCAATTTAGCGAACACTTTTTTATTTTTTCGGGAAGGAAAGTCCGGTGGGTCAGCGCGGAAGAAAACGAAAAACAGGAAGAATACCACGACAAGGAAAACGGTGTCGAAACGGAAATCCGGGTAGGCGGAATCGTCCTGGGAAGCTTGCGCGTCGCAACAGAAGAAGGGAGCGAAGAAAAGGGGGAAGCATGGCGGGCATCCGCGCAGTATTTTTTGGAGAAAGCGGCAGAGCGGATTGAAGGGGAGCTTTTCCGGTTTTGGAAGGATGCGAAGAGCGGCGGATGCGCGGGCAAAGCGCAGATGTTAATCCACCGGGAAGCGCTGGGAAAGGACCTGCGATTGACGGAGATAGCGAGGCAGTGCGGGATGAGCAAAGGCCATTTGTCGAGGCTGTTTCACGCGGAGACGGGAATGACCTTTTCGGCGTATGTGGCAAGGTTCCGGGCCGAGTATGCGCGTTCGCTTTTATGCGACAAGGGCAAAACGATCACCGAGATCGCTTTCGAATCCGGGTTCCAATCCATCTCGCAATTCCAGCGGGTTTTCCGCACCGTTTTCGGAACCAGCCCAGGCCAGATGCGAAAAGAAAAACCGGCGGGAACGCCAGGCCCTAAAACGGAAAAGTCTTCATGAAAAAGGGAGCTGGAGGATGTGGTAACGGCCGTCTTCGCAGCCGATCGCAAACTTCTTTCCGTCGGGCGCCCACTCGATGCAAGTAACAGGTGCTGAAAGAGTTGCGCCAGAGATAGGCTCCTTTGAAACGGAAAGGTCGTAGAGCAAAAAACGGCAATCTTGCCCGCCTGTCGCCAAAATGGCTGACTGCGGGTGAAAACGGACGACGGAACAATCCGCTTCGTGCCCTTCGAGTTGGAGAGGCACGCTCCCTTCCGGACCTTGCTCGCCCGTGCAATCCCAAACAACCACGGACGGGCCACCCGCAGTCGCGAGTTTTTCCGATTCCCTGTCGAAACTCAAAGAACGGACTTTCGTTTCGTAACCTTGGATGTGCAAGGGATGGTTGCGGGTAAAATCAAAAAGGTGGACGCTGGAAGTCAAGTCGCCGGTGACCAACCACCTCCCATCGCGACTCCAGGCAACGAGCACGCTGGCTCCGCCCCAATCGAACCTCGCAAAAGGCGCGACCTCGCCAATCTGCCACATCGTCGCACCCCCATCGCCAACCGCCGCTATCTGAATAGGATTAGCGGGATTCCAACAAAAATCACAAACCGAGCTTTTGTGCCCGGAAAATTCGGCGATTTCTTTGCTCCGAGAATCGAAGACGCGCAAGGATTTTCCGGATGCCGTGGCGAAAAACTGTTCGTTTTGCGACCAGCGAACCGAAGTGATCCAACCTTTGCCAACCGCGGTTTCGCCAACGGGAACCCCTTCTTTCACAAAACGGATTTTCCCGTCGCCCCCCGGCAAACAAACGGAACCATCGGGCGCGTAAAGAGCCGTCCCGTTGTTCAGCCCATATCCGCGGAAAGTTTTTATATCATTTTGCGGGAGAGTTAGTTCTACGGTATTTCCGGATGCGGGAGACACCAGGATGCGGGAGGACGAACCGTGCCAACCAAGACCTGCGACCCAATCGTCCGCCTGCCCCGCAGCTACAACTTTGATTTTTTTTTCGGAAGACTTCATCGGGTTGGCGGATGCAACAAACAAGAATGGAAATCGGCTTTCAGGGTGTCGCCGTTGAGTTTTTTACCGATAAAAACGACGGCGTTCTTGCGCGGGGCACTGCCCCACGGTGCCCCTTGTGTCGCGTCGATAATCATGTGGACGGCCTGGAAAACGACACGGTTTTTAATCCCCTCAACCGCAAAGTAACCCTTGATCCGGAAAACATCCGCCCCCCGTTCTTGCGTCAGCTTTGAAAGCCAATCTTGGAGGCGTTGCCCGTCGCAGTCGCCAGGGGCTTCGAGGGCGACGCTCGAGATTCCGGCAGAGTGGTGATGGTGGTGGGCTCCTTCGAGAAAGGACGGGTCGTTTTCCGTCGCACGGCCGAGGTCAAAACCGCCGATGGAGAGGAGTTTCCCGATCGGAACGAGAGCTTGAACGGCTTCTTGAATTTCTGCGATCGGATTGATGGCGCGAATCTGGCACTTGAGTTCCCCGAGCGAATCTTTTTCCGCCAAGTCACACTTATTCAAAATGATACGGTCCGCGAAGGCGATTTGCTCCTGCATTTCTTCGTTTTTTTGCAGGTGCAATGGAGCGTGTTTCGCATCCACGAGCGTGACCACTCCATCCACGAAAAACCGCGTTTTCATGTCGTCATCCATCAAAAAAGTCTGCACGACAGGCGCGGGGTCTGCCAGCCCGGTGGTTTCCACGATGATCCGGTCGAACCGGTCTTTCCGTTTTGCGAGATTCGTCAAAATCCGGATCAGATCGCCGCGGACATTGCAGCAGATGCAGCCGTTGTTCATTTCAAAAATCTCCTCGTCCGCTTGCACGACCAGTTCGTGGTCGATGCCGACAGCACCGAATTCATTTTCTATGACGGCGATTCTCAGCCCGTGGTTTTCGGTGAGAATGCGGTTCAATAGCGTCGTTTTTCCGGAGCCGAGAAAGCCCGTCAAAATCGTGACAGGGATGGGTTCGATCAAGTTTTGGTGGTTCATTGTCGTTTCAAAACAGTTACCTGAATCCGTGAGATAAATGCAAAGAAAATCTGTAAGGCATTGGAGCGAAA
>DYNR01000468.1 GCA_020720945.1 Chthoniobacter flavus
GGGAAAGGAAAACCGAAAGGAACCATGGAGAAAAAGCTCAATCCCACTGAAACTGTTGCGGCCCCGTTGGGGGAAAGGACGATACCGTCGCCGCTCGACGAATACATGTTGCTTGTCAACCCCGATCATGCGTTTTATTCCGATGAGGGTCGCGTGCTGGTGGAAAACAAGTTGCACGAGGTGCGTGCCATGATCGAACAGGGCGAGGATTTCCCTTGTTTCGAAGTGGCGGGGCCGCGGAAGAAGCTTTTTTTTAAGCCTTCGGAAACGACTTGCGGGATATTGACTTGCGGGGGGTTGTGCCCGGGGCTGAACGATGTGATCCGCTCTCTGGTGATCCACGCCCATTACCGGTATAAGGTCAAACGGATTTACGGGTTCCGCTACGGGTTTGAAGGGTTGAATCCGGCATGCGGGCACGAGCCGCAAATCCTTACGCCCGATTCGGTTGCGAATATCCACCGCTTTGGCGGGACGACGCTCGGGACTTCTCGGGGACCGCAGGACATCGAGGTGATGGTGGATCGTTTGCAGGCGTTGGATGTGCGCGCTCTTTTTGTGGTCGGGGGGGACGGGACGCAAAAAGGGGCGAATAGGATCAGCGAAGAGGCGCGGCGGCGGGGGTATGCTCTTTCGGTGGTTGGCATACCGAAGACCATCGACAACGACATGATTTACATGGACAAGAGTTTTGGTTTTGAGACCGCGTGTGCGTCCGCCGTCGAGATTGTCCATTCCGCTCACACGGAGGCGGTTAGCGCACGGAACGGGGTCGGTTTGGTGAAGCTGATGGGGAGGCATTCCGGGTTCATTGCCTGCGCGGCGGCCATCGCGAGCGGGGAAGTGAATTGCGTGTTGGTCCCCGAAGTTTCTTTTGCCTTGGATGGGGCGAACGGCTTTTTGGAGTTTATTCGCCAGAGGGTCGAATCGCGGGGTCACGCGGTTGTCGTAGTCGCGGAAGGGGCGGGGCAATATCACTTGCCGGGGCCGTGCGGGAAAGATGCTTCGGGGAACGAAAAGCTGGGGGACATCGGGGTTTTTTTGAAGGAAAAAATCACGGAATATTTTAAGTCTTCGTCTATGGAGTTGACGCTCAAATACATAGACCCTAGCTATGTGATCCGAAGCGTTCCCGCGACGACGCAAGACCGCATTTATTGCCAGCGGTTGGCGCAGGCGGCGGTCCATGCGGCAATGGCTGGGAAGACGGGGATTATCGTTGCCCGCTGGCAGGGTTCGTATGTCCATGTGCCCATCGCGATCGCCACTTCTTCGCGGCGGACGGTGGATGCGCGGAGGGACATCTGGTTTGCGGTGCTGGAATCTACGGGGCAGCCCGCCAGTTTTTATTGAGC
>DYNR01000014.1 GCA_020720945.1 Chthoniobacter flavus
GATTCCGTCAGCCACAGCGACTGCCCGAACGCCCCAGAAAAAGGAAGGACTCCCATGGCGGCAAAAATTGCCTGCCGGACGGAGCGTGCTAGAATGTTTTTTGAAACGGTCATCGGGTTAGGTTTGTTTAGAAATTAGAAATTCACGCGGACGGCCGAAGAGTCGATGATGCGGGCTGCCACATCGCGGCGGCTATCGAGGTTGCGGACCATGATTTCTTGCCCGATTCCACCACCTGCCAGCGCCATCCCTTTCATCGAAATGCTCAAAGCACCTTCGGAAGCGAGCACTTCGACGATCTGCCCTTTGCGGACGACTTGGCGGGGGGCGAGGTCGCGCCAGGTCAAGAACTGGTCGCTGTTGATGTTTTGAGCGACCTCGTAGAGCGTCACATCGACATCGGCGGGAACGGGGGGTTGGTTTTCTGCAAGTACATCCACATTAACGGGTTGCAACATTGCTGGCGAAAGGGCTTGGCTGCGTTCGAGACGGGTGGAGGAGACCCAAACCTTCTTCCAGAGCTGTGCGCGGACGATCATCTGCCATTCGCCCAAACGGCGTTCCCCCGCTTCTACGCGGAAGCGGATGATGTTGCTTCCCGCCAGCCCGGCCGAGGGAGTTTGCAAAATGCGGACATTCCAAACTTGATCGGCGGGCAAGGAAACGGGCGCCCATTTTTGGGTCAAAAACAAACGCAAATCCCCTTCGACCCCCAAGTGGGTTTTCAGCGATTTTTCCAGCGAAGCGACAATCTCGCTCTCCCCGATTTTGATTGTCGCAACTTCGGGGGTGCTGGCTTCTTGCGCCGGTTTTTCGGCGAGCGCAGGCATGGTGATCGGGGCGAGGATCGCCGCGAGGTCTTGTGCGTGCAAAGCGGGAGAAAACCCGATGGCGATGGCAATGATAAGAGGTTTCATGGCAACGAGTTATTAGCGTTTGAGTTGACCGATTTGTTCGAGCATCCGGTCGGAAGTTTGGATCGATTTTGAATTGATTTCGTAGGCGCGCTGGGCGAGGATCATTTTCACCATTTCTTCTGCGACATTCACATTGGAAGTTTCGAGGTAGCCTTGCACCACCGTCCCCATGGAGTTTTCGCCGGGCGTTCCCGTCGTGGGTGTGCCGCTCGCGGGTGTTTCTTCTAACAAGTTTGCGCCGATGCTTTTGAGTCCCGAAGGGTTGCTGAACCGCACCATTTCGATTTGAAAATTTTGTGTTCCGCCAGGGGTCACGACCGTCACTTCGCCGGTGGGGGCGATGGAAACGCCCGTGGCATCGGAGGGGATGGGCTGAAACCCGCCGATGAGCGGATAGCCGTCCTTGGTCACCACCTTGCCATTGGGAGCCAGCTTGAAGCTGCCGTCCCTGGTGTAAGCGGTTGTCCCGTCCGGTTTTTCCACTTGGAAAAAGCCTTCCCCGTCAATCGCCAGATCGAGCTTTTCGCCCGTCTGGTTGAGTTGCCCTTGCGTGTAAATTTTCGAGCTGGAAGCGACCCTCGTCCCCGTCCCCGTCTCCGTCCCGACAGGGTTCACATTGCCGCCGCCCACTGCTGCACCCACTTCTTTCTGGCGTTGGTAAAGGAGGTCTTGAAACTCTACTTTGTTTTTCTTGAAGCCCGTGGTCGCAGCGTTCGCCAAGTTGTTGGCAATCGTGTTCAAGTTGAGTTGCTGGGCTTCCATTCCGGTAGCGCTGGAGTGTAAGGATGGGATCATTGTCGTAAATCGGGCTTGTTTGTGGTTGTTTTTTTCGTTCCCCTCTTGCAAAGCAATGAGCGTGCCAGCACAAAAAAACACGCGGAAACAACGGGGGCTTCCGCCGCAACAAGAAATTATAACTCGCTCAAAAACAACATCTTACAGCACTAGCAGAGGGTGTAAAAAAACTGGGATAAAAAAACACCCCCCGTTCTTGCTGGAAGCGGGAGGGGCATTTTTTTCCTCTTTTCGCCCTTCCGACACAAGGGCAAAAAAATGGGGCTTTTTCTTTTTAAGGAAAAAGCCCCAAACGGAATATCAGCGGTGTTTTTTGTCGGATTTACTTCTTGTCCGCGATTTTTTTCGCTACTGCGTCCGCGATTTTTTCGATCAGCGGGCTATCGTGCAAGAACTCCCACGGGTCCATTTCGTGGAGTTGTTCCGCGTTGAACCCGTGGCGGGCATCGGGCAATCCCAGCGTCTTTTTCATTGCGAGAAGCTCGCCGAGTTTTTCGGCGGAGATGGAAATCCGCTTGCTCGGGATTTGCATTGCTACAAAAACCGTGCGGCAATAGGCGTCGGTGATTTCCATTTTGAAGTAGGCGTCTTCGACCGAGGTTCCCCAGCAAATCACCCCGTGGTTGGCCATCAAAATGGACTGGTGGAGCGGCGCGAGCGACGCGAGAATATCGGCGAGGTCTTTGCTGCCCGGAGTCTCGTAAGGGGCGACCACGGCGTTACCCGCAAAAACTTCCCATTCGGGAATCAGGCGGGGTGGGGGAGTGACCCCTGCGACGGCAAAAGCCGTGGCATGAACCGGATGCGCGTGGCAGACGGATTTTGCTGCGGGGGTCGAACGGAAAATCGCCAAATGCGAGGTAATTTCGCTCGTCCTTTTCCAAGAGCCAGCGATCTGCAAACCTTCTCCGTCCACCATGCAAAGCATATCGGGAGAAAGAAAGCCTTTGCTCACTCCGGTGGGAGTGCAAAGGAACTCGTTCGGGCCGACCCGCACCGAGATGTTCCCGCCGTTCCCGTCTGTATATTCCCTCTCCCACAAACGGCGACCGATGTCGCAAACTTCGTATTTGAGTTTTTCCACTTCTTCGGAATAAAACAAATCGAGGTGCTCGGAGAGATATTCCCTGCCATCGGGAGACTTCAACGCCATCGCGTAATCGCTTCCGCCCCCGCAGCAACAATCGTCGCCGCAACAGGAATCCTCTTCTTCTTCCTCATCCTCCTCATCGTCAAAATCGTCCTCGTCCTCGTCGCTGTCGCACTCGCCGCAAGACAGCACGCGGATGCCCTCTTTGGCAAAAACCGCTAGCGCATCAGGCTCGATCACCTCATCGGCGAAACAAACAAATACTTTTTCCCCGGTCGAGACGAACGCCTCGGCCTCTTCTGCACGGATCTCTTTCATGATATTTTTTCCTTGTGTTGGTTTTGGTTGGAGCCGATGGATACCCGAAAAACCGCCCGCCCATGCACGAGATACTTCTTCGTGCGAAAAACGGGATTGCCGGAACTCAGTTTCGCAGCTTGCCTTTTCTGCTCTCCCCCCGATGTAAATTTATTACGGGATTTCTGTCAAGTTGCGAAAAACGAAAATCACCGCCCCCCGCAACGCCGAAAATAAAAAGAAATTTCTATCGCAACTCCCTACCAAACAAAAAGTTTTGCGAAAACAAAGCCCCCTTTCCCGCGCCTCCAGCAGGAGCTTCCCTGCCACAAAAACAAAAAAACCGCCCTTGAGAAAAAACGAAATTTTGCGCCTTCGTCCCGCTGTTGCCGCTTGACCTGAGAGAAGAAGCAGGGCAAAATGCTCGATTCTACCGCCGGAGAAGTTTATTTTTCTTCGCGCAACAATCCGATTTTTTGAATATGAACACCGATTTGATAGCAATGCTCGAATACCTCGAGCGGGAAAAGGGCATCCAGCGCGAAACGCTGATCGAAGCGATCAGCGGGGCGCTCGTTACCGCCTCGAAAAAAAGCTTTGCCAGCGGCACCCGCAACCTGCGGATTGACATTGACCCGAAAACCGGTGACATCCGCGCCATGGCCCAACTCTTCGTTGTGGAAACCGTCAGCAACCCCCACGACGAAATATCTCTTGCCAAGGTGAAGGAGTCGAACCCCGACGCACAAATCGGCGACGAACTCGAGTTGGAAGTGACCCCGAAAGACTTCGGGCGCATCGCCGCCCAAACCGCGCGCCAAGCCATCACCCAGCGACTCCGCCAAATCGAAAAGGACATGATTTACGATGAGTTCAAGGACCGCACGGGCGACATCGTCACCGGCACTGTCCGCCGCTTCGACCGCTCGGATGTGATCGTCGATCTCGGAAAATTCGAGGGCCTCATGCCCGCCAAAGAACGCGTCACCACCGAAGAATATAGCATCGGTGAAAGAATCCGCGCCTATGTCCTCGCCGTAGGCAACGCATCCCGCGGCCCAGAAATTATCCTTTCCCGCAGCCACCCAAATTTCGTCCGCCGCCTCTTCGAAGTCGAAGTCAGCGAAATCAACGACAAGACCGTGGAAATCAAAGGGATCGCCCGCGAAGCCGGCTTCCGCACAAAAGTCGCCGTCCACAGCGAAGACACCAAAGTCGATCCCGTCGGCGCCTGCGTCGGCCAACGCGGTTCCCGCGTCCGCAACATCGTCCGCGAACTGAACAACGAAAAGGTGGACATCATCCGCTGGAACCAAGACATCAAGGAATATGTGAAGGAAGCGCTCAAGCCTTCCCGCATCACCGCCATCCAAGTCAACGAGGCGCAAAAAACCCTTTTCATCAATGTCAACAAGGAAGACCTTTCCCAAGCCATCGGCAAACGGGGGCAAAACGCTAGGCTGACCGCGCGCCTCCTCGGATGGGAAGTCGAAATCCAAGAAGACAAATCCAAACAGGAAGCCGTCGAAGCCCAGAAAACCCAGGCGGCCCGCGCTTTGGCTTCCGCTTTGGGAATCACGGAAAAAGAGGCCTACGCCCTGACCCTCGGCGGAATGCACAGCCTCGAAATCATCACGGAAGTCGAACCTTCCAACATCTCAGAAATCATTGGTTGCGACGAACTCAAAGCGGGCGCGATCTTGGACAAAGCACGCGAGTTGCACGGCAACAACGCCAACGGGGCATCCTGACCCGCCGTGCGTCCATGAAAACCCTGAAACGCTATTACAAAAAAACACTTTACGATGCCAACCAAAGCAACCACTACAAAAACCGGCAAAGAGTCCGCGACTGGCCGCCCGAGGAAATTTTCTGCCGCCTCTCGCACGAAACCCGCCGGACCTTCTAAAGCCTCTCCCGCCACCGCGGAAGACGCTAAACAAGAAGCGAAACCCGCCCCCGTCGAAACCCTTTCTCTCATCGACGGGAACGATGGCAAAAAAGCTGTCCGCCCGAAAAAAAGCGGCCTTCCCCCGATCACCCGTTTTGGCACACCAAAGGAAGAGCGACGCCCTCCGAAAGTGGTCGCCCCCGCACCTGCCGCACCGAAAGAACCGCCCCAAACTTTTGTCCCCGCCCCGCAACCGGAAGCCGTAGATCTCATTTCCGCAAAACCGCGCTCAACCAAACGCCCGGCATCGAAACAGTTGCTCCAACCCATCGCCCCGCAACTTGCGCCGACCGCCGAACCCGTCGCCCCTCTTGCGCCGGAATCCGAACCATCGAATGCGCCGGTCGCTCCCCCTGCTCCTGCCGCACAACCCGCTGCAGAAGACACGGCATCCCAAGACGATAGCTCTTCAAAAATCCTCCACCTCAAACCCCCGATCGTCGTCCGCGACTTGGCGGCAGCCATGGGCCTCCGCGCCTTCCAGGTCATCCACGACCTCATGGAGATGAATATCTTCGCGGCCATCACCGCGACCGTAGATACCGATGTCGCTACTAGGATTTGCGAAAAACACGGCTTCGTTTTTGAAAAAGAACGCCGCGAAAAAGGGGCGGGGGTCCATAAACCAGAACCCGTTGTCGCCAAGGTGCCCGAACCGGTCGAAATCACCGAAGACGAGCTGAAACCCCGCGCCCCGATCGTCACGATCATGGGCCATGTGGACCACGGCAAAACTTCGCTCCTCGATACCATCCGCAAAACCCGCGTCGCCGCAGGGGAAGCGGGCGGCATCACCCAGCACATCGGTGCTTACAGCGTCGAATACGACGGCAACAAAATCACTTTCTTGGACACTCCGGGCCACGCGGCTTTTACCGCCATGCGCGCCCGTGGTGCCAGCGTCACGGACATCGTTGTCCTTGTCGTCGCCGCAGATGACGGCCTCATGCCCCAAACCATCGAAGCCATCAACCACGCCAAAGCGGCAAACGCAGTCATCATCGTCGCCATCAATAAAATCGACATGGTTTCAGCGAACCCCGACCGCGTAAAAAAACAGCTCCAAGAAAAAGGGCTCTCGCCGGAAGATTGGGGCGGCGACACGATCTGCTGCCCCGTCAGCGCAACCAAGGGCATCGGCATCGACAACCTTCTTTCCCTCATCGCCTTGCAAGCGGAAATGCTGGAGCTCAAAGCCAGCACGAAATCGGACACACGAGGCACGGTCATCGAAGCGGAAATCGAACCCGGACGCGGCCCGACCGTTTCCCTCATCGTCCGCTCGGGAACGATTCGCGTGGGGCAATCTTTCATCTGCGGGCTTTACTCGGGAAAAATCAAACAGCTCATCGGTGACGACGGCGCTTCCGTAAAATCGGCAGGCCCCGCCACCCCCATCAAAATCTTGGGCTTCAGCGGGCTCCCGAATGCCGGCGATGAACTGGTCGTCATGGATTCCGAAAAATCCGCGAAAGCTCTCAGCGAGCAACGCTTGCAGGAAATCCGCCTAGAAAAACTGAAAACCCCGCAACGCGCCACGCTGGAAAATCTCTTTTCTAATACTTCCGACCAACCGAAAGTCCTGCGCGTCGTCGTCAAAGCGGATGTCCAAGGCTCCCTCGAAGCCATCGTCGCTTCCCTCAAAGAAATCCCTTCGGAAAAAATCTCGCTGGATGTCATCCACGCCGCCGTCGGCCCGATCTCGGAATCCGATGTCCTCTTGTCGAGTGCTTCGGATGCCGTCATCATCGGTTTCGGTGTCAAAGTGGAAAACAACGCTTCCATGACTTCCAAACGCGAGAATGTCCAAATCAAGCTCTATAGTATCATTTACGAGTTGATCGACCAAGTGAAGGAAGCTCTCGTCGGGATGTTGGACCCAGAGCTACGGGAAACCGCGATTGGCCACGCCGAAGTCAAACAAGTCTTCGAACTCTCGAAGGGCAAGGTCGGCGGTTGCGTCGTCATCGACGGGCGCATCTCCCGCACCGCTCGCGCGAGGGTGCTCCGCAGGCGCCAGCCGATTTACGATGGCGGGATCGCGACACTCAAACGCTTCCAAGACGAAGTCAAGGAAGTCCGCAACGGCTTGGAATGCGGGATCAAACTGGGCGATTTCAACGACTACGAGCCAGGCGACATCATCGAGTGCTACACGCTCGAAAAATTCGCCCAGCAACTCTGAGAAAATACGCCGAAAAAATACGGGGTCGCCCTTCTGCCAACCAAGGCGACTCCGGACTTTTCTGCAATTCATAGAATTTTCTGCAATTCATAGAAAGGACTGCTTCCGATGAAAAACCGACTTGCGCGCGTTTGCGAAGTTTTGAAACGGGAATTGAGTATGGCGATGAAACGGGAAATCCAGTTTTCCGTTCCCTTGGTCACGATCAGTTCGGTGGATATTACCCCGGACCTCAAACAGGCCCATGTTTTTGTCAGTGCCATCGGGACTCCTGGCGAAAAGTCTGCCGTCCTGCGCCAACTCTCCCACGCCCGCGGCCTCCTGCAAAACGAAGTCGCCAAACGCGTCACCATCAAACACACGCCCCACTTGAATTTCCACTTGGACGAATCTCTCGAACGGGGCACCAAAGTCCTCGGCATCATGAGCGAACTCGGCATGGACCTCGCTCCCTCCAGCGAACTCGAATTCCCGGAGGACCCCGAAAAATGAGCGACTTCCCTCTCTTTTCCCGCATCGCCGAAATCGCCCGCAACGCAAAAAATGTCTTGGTCGCCAGCCACTTGCGCCCGGATGCCGATGCCCTGGGCTGCACCATCGCCACGGCTCTCTGGCTCCGCTCCCAAGGTGTTCCTGCGACGGCTTGGAACGAAGACGGGATGCCAGAAAAATTCCGCTACTTGCCGGAAAGCGCGATCGTCTCCGCCCCCGACCCTTCAAAAAAGGATTCCTTCGACCTCCTCCTCGCCCTCGATACTTCCGTGAAAAATCGCCTGGGCTCGGTCTGGGATGCCGCTGGTTCCATCCCCTGCGTCATCAATATCGACCACCACAGAAGCAACGAGCTTTACGGGGAAATCAACTGCATCGAGCCGACCGCCCCGGCGACGGGCCAGATCCTTTTTGATTTTTTCCGCGCCACAAACTCGGAGATTTCTCCAGCAATGGCGGCCAACCTCTACGCCGCCATCTCGACGGATACCGGCTCGTTCCAATACCGGGGCACCTCCCCGCACACCTTTGAAGTAGCCGCCGAACTCGTCCGCATCGGCGTGGATGTCAGCGAAATTTCTGTCGCCATGTATGACTCCATGCCGCGCCGCCGCCTGGAACTCCTCCGCCACGCTCTGGCGAATTGCGAGTTTTCCGAACGCGACCGCGCCGTCTGCTTCTCCTTGAGCTTGGCGGATGTGGCAGCCATGCAACTGCTCCCGGACGACAACGAGGGAATCATCGACCATTTTCGCGCCGTGGATTCCGTCATTGCCGCCGTATTTTTTGAAGAGTTGCCCGGCGGCAAAGTCCGCGTGAGTGCCCGCTCGAAAGACCCCCGGATCGATGTTTGCAAAATTTGCGGAAAATTCGGCGGAGGCGGCCACCAGCTCGCTTCCGGTGCCCGCATCCGCGGCCCCCTAGAGGAAGTTAAAACCAAATTTATGGAGACGGTGAACCATGAGATTCGATGCCTCGATTGACGGAGTCCTAGCCATTGACAAAGCCTCGGGAATGACATCCCACGATGTCGTTGCCATTGCCCGCAGATCCCTGCAAACAAAAAAAATCGGTCACTGCGGCACCCTCGACCCTCTGGCGACCGGCCTCCTCCTGATCACCATCGGCAGGGGAACGAAAATCCAAGACCTCCTGATGAGCGAGGACAAGGAGTATGTCGGGACGATGCGCTTGGGACAGCTCACGGACAGCCAAGATGCCGACGGCGCAATCACGGAGGAACGGGAAGTGCGGGAGTTCTCGCCGGAAGAAATCACCGCGGCTTTCAACCAGATCCGTGGCGATTTTTACCAGACCCCGCCCATGGTTTCCGCCATCAAAAAAGACGGGGTCCCTCTTTACAAACTCGCCCGCCAAGGCAAGGAAGTCCCTCGGGAACCCCGCTTCGTCCATGTCTATGGCTACGACATCAAGGAAATCCGCAAAGAGGAAATCGATTTTCGGGTTTCTTGCAGCAAGGGATTTTATGTCCGCACTTACTCCTACGATATCGGGGAAATCCTCGGCTGCGGTGCCCACCTAAAAGCCCTCCGCCGGACCCGCTCGGGCAAGTTTGGCATCGAGGGTGCAGTCACCGTCGATGAGCTAAAATCCCTGCCGATCGATGAGCTAAAAAACAGGATTTTTTCTTTGCCTGCCGTTTCTCGGATGCGGGGGGCGTAAGCGTTCCAAGAAACGAAAACGGCTCTTTTTCCCATGCGGATTGATCGGAGCATTTCGGAATGGACGAAAAACCCCGTCCCCATCGTTTTTGCGGTGGGCTTTTTTGACGGGGTCCACCTCGGGCACCAGTCGGTGCTCGCGGCGGCGACGGCGGAAGCTTCTCGCCTCGGCGCAAAAACCGGCATCTTGACTTTTCACCCGCACCCTTCCGCGATTCTTCGCCCGGATTCCTGCCCAAAAATGCTGACCCCCCGAGAGGAAAAATACCGCATCCTCAAACAGTTCGGTGCCGGGGTTTTGCTGGAAATCCCCTTCGACTCCTCGCTTGCAAATTGGGAACCCGACCGCTTTATCCGCGAAATTTGCAAAGGTGCTTCCCTCCCCGTGAAAGGCTTTTGCATGGGGGAAAACTGGTCTTTCGGCCACAACCGCTCGGGCAATGTCGCGATGCTACAATCCATCGGAAAAAGCGATGGATTTTCGGTTTGCCCGGTTCCGCCCCTGCATCACGCTGGCTCGATTGTCAGCAGTTCCCGAATTCGTGCCCTTGTCGCCGCAGCAAATTTCTCGGAAGCCGCCGCTTGCTTGGGTCGTCCGTTCGCTGTCTCCGGAACCGTCGCGCGAGGCAAAGAACTAGGCAGGACAATCGGGTTCCCGACCGCAAACCTCGCCCTCGGCGACCGCGCCCTCCCCCCCGATGGTGTTTATGCCGTCGTGGCAAAAACCGAAACAGCCTCTTTCCCTGCCGTCGCAAATTTGGGAATCCGACCGACCGTTTCTTCGGCGGGCACCCGCTTGCTGGAAACCCACCTCCTGGATTTTTCTGGCGATCTCTACGGGCAATCTCTGGAAGTCTCTTTCCTCCACTTCCTCCGCGAAGAAAAAACCTTTCCTTCCCTCGCCGCACTCAAAGAACAAATCTCCCGCGATGCCGCAAACGCCCGCCGCTTCTTGCAAGTGCCCACGCAAGATTGACTGGACACTAGACGACCCGACTCTTTTTCCGCCCGATGAAACCTCGCCTCCTTTACGCCAATAGCGAAAAAAATGCCGACCTTTTCTACGCCTGCAAATTCTTCGCCCCCGACCCCTTCGCTTTCTTGCAAGTGGCAGAAAAACGCTTCTTGCTCGCCAGCGACCTAGAAATTGACCGGGCAAAAAAAACCGCGCAAGCCGACGGGGTGGACTCCTTGAGCCAATTCCAAGAACTGGCAAAATCTCGCAGGGGCTCAACCGTTTATGCGGGTGTCTTGCGGGAATGGATGGATGCGCACCACGCGGGCGATGAATTTTTGGTCCCCGCAGACTTCCCTCTCGGTCTGGCGAAAGACCTGGAAGCTTTGGGTGTCCGTCTGGAAGTTTGCAAAGGAAATTTTTGGGAACAACGGGTGTATAAAACTCCGGAGGAAGTCGCCGCGATCCAAGCTGCTCTCCGCATCACGGAAGCCGGGATGCTCCGCGCTTTCGAAGTCTTGCGGGCATCTTCGCCCCAAAAAGACGGCACCCTTTTTTGGGCAGGAAACCCGCTGACTTCCGAACGGTTGCAAGGCGAAATCAATGCGGCCATCGTCTATCTGGGCGGCATCCCCGAGCACACGATCGTCGCTGGCGGGGAACAAGCTTGCGATCCGCACGAACGCGGCTCCGGCCCGCTCCGCGCAAACGAACTCATCATCCTCGATATTTTCCCCCGCGATTCCGCCAGCGGCTTCTTCGGCGACCTCACCCGCACCGTCGTCCGAGGCTCCGCCAACGAAAAACAAAAAGCTCTCTGGCAGACTTGCTTGGACGGACAAACCGATGCAATCCAAGCTTTGAAACCGGGCGCGGACGGGAAACTCATCCACGAAAAACTCCTCGCCGACTTCGCTGCCGCAGGATTTCCCAAGCAATGCAAGGACGGCAGATGGTCTGGATTTTTCCACAACACAGGCCACGGCCTCGGCTTGGAAATCCACGAAGACCCCCGTTTTTCGAATATCCGTTCTTTCGAGGCAGGCAATGTCACGACTGTTGAACCGGGCATTTACATCCCCGGCTTGGGCGGGGTCCGCCACGAAGATGTCGTCCTCGTCACCCCCTCGGGCCACGAGGTTTTATCCCACTTGGACAAACCTCTGGAACTGTAAAAAACCACCAACCCGCCATGTCTCTTTGGAATGAAGTTTTAGCTCCCGATGGTTCCGTCCGCGAAGATTACCGCGAGCTTTTCTCCCGCGTCGCCGCACTGGGAAAACCCGCTCTCCGCCAACTCGACGACCGCCTGGAAGCTACGATGCGCGAAATGGGGGTCACTTTCTCTGTCGGCAAACGAACGGGCTGGGGCCGCAAACCGTGGGAATGCGACCTCCTCCCCCAAATTTTTCGCGCCGAAGAATGGGCGACCATCAGCGCAGGCATCAGACAACGCTTCCGCGCTTTCGAGCTTTTCCTCCAAGATGTTTACGGAAAAAAGGAAATCCTCCGCGATGGCTACCTGCCTGTCCAAGTTGTCCTCGGAAGCCCTTACTACCAGCGCCCCGCCGCCACCGGCCTGCCCCGCCCGGATGGCTCTTTCCTCCACCTGAGCGGCCTGGCTCTAAGCCGCTCGCAAGATGGCTCCCCCATCGTCCAACACCACTACTTCGCGAACGCTTCCGGCATCTCTTACATGATGCAAAACCGCCGCGCCCTCTCCCGTGTCATGGCGCGTTTTTTCAGCGGCTTTTCCATTCGCTCAATCTCGGACACCACCACAAACATCCTCGAATCCCTCCGCAACTGCTCGGGCAACGGCGATTCTCTCACCGTCCTCCTCTCCCCCGGCGAAGGCAGTGCCGCTTACTCGGAACACAGTTTTTTGGCGCGAAGAATGGGGATTCCTCTGGTCCAAGGTCGCGATCTCCTCGTCCACAACGACTGCGTTTTTCTTAAAACGATCTCCGGCTTAGAACGCGTCGAAGTCATTTACACCCGCGTCGCCGACCCCTGGATCGACCCTCTCGTATTCCGTCCGGACTCTCTTTTGGGTGTCCCCGGCCTCGTCCAATGTATCCGAAAAGGAACCGCCCAAGTCCTCAACGCCATCGGCACCCAACTCGCCGACGACCGCGCCCTCCTGCCTTTCAGCAACAGGATCATCCGCTACTACCTCGGCGAAAAACCCCTCCTCCCCACCATGCCCACTTTCTGGCTGGGCGACATTGACCAGCGCGAAATGGTTTTGGAAAATATCGAGGATTACTCGATTCGTCCTCTCTACGGCGAACGGATTCTCTCTCCCCCGCAAGGCTCCGATTTCGGCGAAGCAAAAAAACGCCGACTCCTGGGCGAAATCAGCCCCCGCTTTTCCGCCTTCGTCGCCCAACCTCGCACCATCACCGCCGCCACGCGTTGTTTTCCTGGAGGCAAACCCGCCGAACGCCTCCAAGACCACCTCGTCTTTGCCCTGCGCCAACCCTCCGATTCCTGGGAAATCTTCCCCGGCTCCCTCACCCGCGTCAGTTCTGCCGACTCCGGTTTCGTCGCTTCCGAACTCGGCGGCGGAAGCAAAGACACCTGGGTTCTTTCTTCTTTTTCCCCCCTCGCAGACTCTTCGGCAGACTCCGCAAAACACTCGGAAACTCGCCCCCCCATCAACCTTGTCACTAGCAGGGTCGCGGAGTCTTTCTACTGGCTAGGCCGCTACCTCGAACGCGCCGCAAGCCTCGCAAACATGAACGCCACCATCGAGAGCCTTGAAACCGAGGAACTCAACCCCACCGAACAAAAACTCTACCGCCCGGTCTGGAACCAGATGCTCCCCCCGCTCGACAACTCGGAGCAAATCACCAAACGCACGCTCTCAAGCCCAAAAGGCCGCTACCTCTTGACCGCCGATTCGAACCAAAGCGGCTCGCTCATCAATTCGGTAATGAAAGCCGCCGCCAATGCGGGCTCCGTCCAAGAATCTCTCAGCGTCGAAGCCTCTTCCGTCCTTTCGGAACTCGAAGAAGCCTTCGCCTCCTCCCCCTTCCGCCCTTCCCTCCCAGAAGAAAAATTGGTCGCGCTCTCCCGCTCCCTTTGCGAAAAAGCCAGGACGCTCGTTCCCCTCTTCTTCGGTGTCGCCGAATCCACCATGGTCGCCGATGGCGGTTGGCGTTTCTGCATCATCGGACAATTGGTCGAACGCGCCATCGTCACCGCAAACGCCCTCACCAGTATGTTCGCCGACCTCGCCGCCACCCCCGCCTCGCTCCGCGGCGACCACGCGATCGAAATCCGCCTCTCCGCTTTCCTCCGCCTCCTCACCAGCCGCGATGCCTACCGCCGCGTTTACCAGATGAGGATCGAACCCCCCCTCGTCGCCTCCCTCCTCTGGGATAACCCGACCGTCCCCCGCGCCGTCCGCTACTGTCTCGAACGCTCTTCTGCGCTCCTCGTCGCTTCCGGTGCCGACCTCGCAAAACCAACCCGCAAAACCCTCTACGAAATCGACGACCTCCTGCTCTCCCTCCGCAATACCCAATGGGACACCCTCTCCAATCTCTCTTCTCTCCCATCCCCCAACTCTAAAGAAAAAAACCAAAAAGAAAAAAATCCTCTCGTCGAAACCATGCAGTCCCTCCTGCAAAAAACCCTCGCCATCCACGACTGCATCACCGATGGCTTCCTGAACCACCAAATCCACATGCAGGAGGAACCCCAACCCCTCCTCCACGGCGTCCTCTGACCCCATGCTCTTCGACATCTTCCATAGAACGGAATACCGGTATAGCGGCCACGCCAGCGAAGCTTACCTCGAACTCCGCATGACCCCCCCAGAAACCCCCTCCCAATCTCTCCTCCAACACAGCCTCCGAATCGCCCCAAAAAACCCGACCTCCGCCTACACCGACTACTTCGGCAACAAAACGGATTTTTATTCCATGACTCTCCGCCACGACCGCCTCTCCATCGTCAACAGGATGCGAGTCAAAACCCGCTCCGCTCCCCGCCCCGATGCCGCCCTCTCCACCCGCGTCGCCGAAGCCCGCCAAATCATCAACAGTTCCCTCACCGACATCTACGATTACCTCCTCGCCACCGATGTCGTCCCCGTCGGAGGCATCGCAAAAGATTGGGGCAGCAAATGGTTCCGCGCCGATGCCCCCCTCGGCGAAGCCCTAGAATCCCTCAACCACACCATCCACAAACGCTTCGCCTACTCCCCAGGCTCGACCACAAACTCCACGCCCCTCGAAAAAATCTGGAAACAGCGCAAAGGCGTCTGCCAAGACTTCGCCCACATCATGCTCTGCGTCCTCCGCACCGCCGGCATCCCCGCCCGCTATGTTTGCGGCTACATCGAAAGCGCCTCTCCCGATACCCCCTCCCACCTCATCGGGGCCGTCGCCACCCACGCTTGGGTCGAAGCTCTCCTCCCCGGCAAAACATGGGTCGCCCTCGACCCCACCAACGACTGCTGGTGCAACGAACAGCATATCGCCGTTTCCTACGGCAGAGACTTCCGCGAAGCCGCCCCCGTTATCGGCACCTTCAAAACCGCAGGCCACCAGCAAATGAAAGTCAAAGTCCTCATGAAACGCCTCCAAGAAAAACCCTCTCCCAATTAACAACCACCTCCGTGCTCCTTCAAATCCGTTATTCTGCCGACTACCACTACGAGGAAAAAGTCTCCCTTTCCCCGCACACCCTCCGCATCTTCCCACGGCAAGACCATTTCCTCCGCCTTCTTTCCCGCGACTTGCTCGTCCCTCCCGATGCCGACTGCCATTTCCGCCGCGACCTCTTCGGCAACGACACCGCCACCCTCTTCTTCCCCTGCGCCACCGACCTTCTCTCCATCCAGTTAGAAACCGTCATTGAAACCCCAGCCATCAACCCCTTCCATTTCCTTTTAGAAAACCGCGCCCTCCAACTCCCCATCGAATACGAACCCCTCGAAAAACAAATCCTCGCCCCCTATCTCGCCCCCCAATTTCCCCTTTCCAACCTCCCCCCCCTCATTTCCAAACAACAATCCCCCATCCCCTTCCTCCTAGACACTTCTTCTTGGCTCCACGACACCATCGCCTACGAAGCCCGCCAAGACGGCGACCCGCTCCCGCCCGAAGAAACCCTCCGCCTCCGCCGCGGTGCCTGCCGCGACTTCGCCGTCCTTTTTGCAGAAATCCTCCGCGCCAAAGGCCTGGCCGCACGCCTCACCAGCGGCTACCTCTGGGAAGGCGACTCGGACGACTCTTCCCGCGTCGCCGACGGTGCCTTCCACGCCTGGGTCGAAACCTACCTCCCCGGTGCCGGTTGGATCGGCGTGGACCCCACCAACGCTGTCCTCTGCGACCACCACTCCATCCCCGCCGCCTCCGGCCTCTCCCACCTCCACATCGCCCCCGTCTCCGGTTCCTACTTCGGAAAAAAAATTGTCCCAAGCCACCTCGAAACCCGCCTCTCCGTCACCTGCCTACCCGAATGAAATCTCCGCTCCCCACCCCGCCCGCCTGGATGCTCGCCGTAGAAAAATCCGCCGAAAAAATCTTCCTCGCCCACTCCGTCTCCCTGAGCATCGGCGGCGAACCCACCTTCGTCCCAGAAAACCCCCGAGGCCCGGAATGGAACTACTCGGCCGTCGGTCCCCAAAAACTAAAATTCGCCCAACGCCTGGCCGCCTCCCTCATCAAACGCTTCCTGCCCGGCGGCACTCCTTTCTTTTCCCCCGGCAAACTCTATCCGGGCGAAGCAAACCCCCGATGGGCCATCCGCATCCTCTATCCCAAAACCCCCGCCCCTCCTCCTCCCCCACAAAAAAAACTCCCCTCCCTCTCTTCCCTCCGTTCCTTTCTCGCAAAAAAACTCGACATTCTCCCGGACTGGCTCACCTTCCGCGACCCCCACAACCCCCTCGGCGAAGTCTGGGCGATCCTCCTCGACCACAACGGCACAGGCTGGCTCTCTTCTCCTTGGAACCTCAAACCTTCCGAACGCTCCCTCCTCCCTGCCGAAGGCCCCGCCGGATTGCGCCTCCCGCTCCACCTCCTCCCCGCCTCCGTCACCCGCCGTTCCCTCACCCTAGAAAAAAAAGGCGACGACCTCTTTGTTTTCTTCCCCCCTCTCCTCGCCACCCCCTTCCTCGACCTCCTCGACTTCTTCCGCATCCACGACTTCTCCGCCATCGCCAAACACCTCCACTTCCAAGGCTACCTCCCCCCAGACCTTACAGACTTGGACGACTCCTGGGAAATCCTCGGCATCGCCTCGGACCCCGGCGTCCTCGAAATCAATATCCCCCCCTGCCTCCACTGGCACGATTACGCCCTCTGGCTCTCCCGCCTAGAATCCTGCGCAAACAGCGTCGGCCTCTTCTCTTGGCGCAAAGACCGCAACGAATTCCCCTGCGGCTCAGGCGGCGGCAACCACCTCGTTTTCGGCTCCCCAAAAAATGAAAAAAACGGCTTCTACGAAAACCCCGCTTGGCTGGCTTCGATCTTGACCTACTGGCAAAAACACCCCTCTCTCTCCTACCTCTTCACCGGAGAATATGTCGGCGCTTCCTCCCAAGCCCCTCGCCCAGATGAATCGGGCATCCCCCTCCAAGAACTCGACTTCGCGCTCGCCGACCTCCGCGACACCGCCTCCCCACCCACCCCCTACTTCACCTCGGAAAACCTCCGCCACCTCCTCACCGACATCGCCGGCAACCCCCACCGCGCAGAAATCAGTATCGACAAATTCTACGACCCCCTCCACCCCACCGGTCTCCTCGGCCTCCTGGAATTCCGCGCCATCGAGACCCTCCCCCACGCCGAATGGTCTTCCGCCGTCGCCCTCCTCTGGACGGCCCTCCTCGCCCGTCTCCTAAAAAAACCCGTCTCCTCCCCCCTCTCAAACTTCGCCCGCTCCCTCCACGACCGCTTCTTCCTCCCAAACCTCCTCTGGGAAGACTTCTCCTCCGTTTTAGCCGATTGCCACGCCGCTGGGATGTCCTTCGACCCCACAATCTACCGTGCCATTTGGGACTGGAAATTTCCAAAAATCTGGGAATGGCGCAACAGCGACTCCTTTTGCGAAATCCGCCGCGCCCACGAATCCTGGCCCCTCCTCGCCGAAGTCCCCAACGAGGGCGGCACCAATAGCCGTTTTGTCGATTCCTCCCTCCGCCGCATCGAAATTCTCGCAAACGCCTCTTTTGCAAAACGCTTCACCCTCTTTTTCAACGGTCGCCCCTGCCCCCTCCAAAAAATTTCCACCGACCGCGCCATCGCCGGACTCCGTTACCGCTACGCCAACCTCTACCCCGCCCTCCACGCCCGCCGCCCCACCCAAATGCCCCTCGAAATCCAAATCGCCGAAAAAACAACCAAGCAAATCCTCGGCACCTTCCTCCAAGACGAAGGAAAAAGCATCTTCCGTCCAGCAAGCGGCGCACCCCTCCATCCCGCCAACTGGAAAGCCCGTCCCCCCGCCCCCATCTTCCAAGAAACAACCCTCCCCTTCACCCGTGACCTCCGCCAATAATTCCCACAACTCCCCTAGCAACCCTAGCCCCCTCTACCAAACCAATCTTCCTTGGGTCTTTTCCGATTTCTTCGCCATTTTTTCCGGCGAAGGCATCCACGCCATCCAACGCGAAGAACCCCTTTCCATTCCCCGCGCTTCTTTCCCCTCCAGGAGTCTGTCGGACTTAGGGCGCATGAGCGAGGAAAATGCGGTTTGAGATGGAA
>DYNR01000469.1 GCA_020720945.1 Chthoniobacter flavus
TTCAAGGATCGGGAGGAGTAAGAGAATCCACGACCACCGCAGCAGCGAGGTCGCCCGCCACATTTACAGTTGTGCGAGCCATATCAAGGAGGCGATCAGCCCCCAAGATAATGCCGATACCTTCTGGCGGAATACCAAACGAAGCCAAAAGGCCGGCGATCAGAGGCAAGGATCCGCCCGGGATTCCCGCGACTGCCACCGCGCTAAGCACAGACAAGAGAACCAGCGAAACTTGTTGATGCACAGAGAGATCGACACCAAAAACTTGCGCGATAAAAAGGACGACGCAGCCTTCGTAAAGTGCCGTGCCCCCCATATTGACGGTGGCACCCAAAGAAATCACGAAGCCCGAAACACTCGCGCGTATTCCGAGGTCTTCTCGCGCGCAGGCGAGCGAAAGCGGAAGTGTCGCATTGCTTGAACTCGTTGAAAATGCCGTGAAAAGGACGGGGCGTATTTTCCGAAAAAACAGGGAGGGAGAAGTTTTGGAAAAAAGGGCGATCAGAACGGGGAGCGTGACCGAAAGCTGGAGAGCCATTGCGACGAGGCAAACCGCAACAAAAAGTCCGAGGGAAACGACGATGCCCGCCCCCGTTTTTACGATGACCCCGAAGATGAGGGCGGGGACGGCGAACGGGGCAAGCACCAAAGCGAAGTGGACGATCGAAGTCATCAATGCCGACAAAATTTCCAGCCATTCACGCAAGATTTTTTTCTGGGCACTAGGCAAAGAAACGCCTGCTGCACCTAGCAAAATCGAAAATACGATGAGAGGCAAGACTTCGCCTAAGGCTTTGCGGTCTTTGCCGGAAACCGCACCTAACAAGTTGCGCGGCAGGAACATTTCTACGATTTCGGAAAATGAAAGTCGGGGCGCTGCGGCAGTGGTTTCCTTGGAAGGGCTTTGGCCAGGACCATATTCCGTTGCGAGAGCGGCACGAGATTCGGCGGAAAGTAATTTCCCCGGAGCGACGGCATTCATCAAAAGCACGCCGATACCCACCGAGATCGCCATGGTTGTAAAAAAAATCAGAAATGTCTTTGCTGCCATCGGTCCGAGGCGTTCCACCTTCCCCAAGTCGAGAACCCCCAACGCTAACGAGGCGAAAACCAAGGGCACGATTGTAAAAAACAACAGGCGGAGAAAGATTTGCCCAAACGGGTCTAACCAATTTTTGGCAAGCGACTTAGCGAAATCGAGAACCGGCGGAAAGAAGTGCCCAAGCACAAGAACCAGAAGACCGATAAGCAGTCCTGCACCCATGCCCCAAAGGATTCGTGAAGAAAGGGTGGAAGAAGAATTCATCAAGATAAAATCCCCATTTCTCACCAACAAAGCAAGACCTGAATC
>DYNR01000188.1 GCA_020720945.1 Chthoniobacter flavus
GGAGCTGGAAATTGAGGGGGTGGAACTGCCCGCATCTGCGGAATCTGAGCTGGTAGCGGGACGCACCGTTCGTGCTGGAAATCCCTCATGGTTAGGCCGACGCACGATCTTTATTTCCTTGGTTGCCCTCTGTTATCAAATCCCTTGATCGGGTCTTGCCGGAGTTTATCTCATTTCCTCTTAGGGAAGCGGAAAATGCTGTTATACCGCTTGAGAAGAAACCGGAGCAAGAGGCTCCGCCCACATTGCGGGATAAAGAGGGATATTTGCAAATTCTGATTCCCTAACAGCACGATTCAAACAGCGTATCGGAAGATTTCCCGTATAAGTTGCGGGAAAGGGAAGAGAAAAAGAGAAAAGTGGTAAGAGAAAAAGGACGACTAGGCGCTGCGCGCAGGATTCTGTCTCCTTTTGGAGTGCTGAGATTTATTACAACTTTGGACGGGGAAATTTATTTTCTCGCCCTTTTCCCGCCCATAGAGTCACCAACCCGTATCCCGCCCCCCTCCGCCAACCCGTTGGCGAGGGAATGAATTCCCTCGTCCAGAGCGGCGATAAATCGCGCGCACTCCAAGGGGCTTCGCAACTCAGCAAGCTGAACTAACACTAGGCAGGTCAGCGGGCGACCATTGCCAAAATCGCTTTTTGGGCGTGCAGACGATTTTCTGCTTGCTGGAAAATCGTGGGCGCATGGGCTTCCATGATTTCGTCCGTGATTTCCTTGCCGCGGTAGGCGGGCAGGCAGTGCATGACGAGAGCGTCAGGGGCGGCTTGCGCCAACAATTTTTCGTTCACTTGGTAATCCTTTAACTCAGCGAGGCGAAGGGCGGATTCCTCTTCCTTACCCATGCTGATCCACACATCCGTGTAAAGAACATCGGCTCCGGCGGCGGCTGCATCGCAGTCCTCCGTCACTTGGACAGGGTAGGCCAGAGAGTCCAAAAAATCTTTGGAAGGCCTATACTTTTCTGGTGCCGCCACCCGAATTTCAAATCCTAATTTCTTTGCGGCCCACATCCAAGAACGGGCAACATTGCAGTCCCCGTCTCCGACAAAGCAAACTTTCACGCCTTCCAGAGAGCCGCGTTTTTCTTCGATGGTTTGGAGGTCGGCCAAGATTTGGCAGGGGTGTTCTTGGTCGGTGAGTGCGTTGATGGTGGGGATGCCGCTGAAGGAAGCAAAATCAACGACATCCTGCTGGGCGAAAGTGCGGATGATTGCACCGTGGATCATCCTGCCCAAAACGCGGGCAGTATCGCGGATCGGTTCGCCGCGTCCGAGTTGTATGTCGTTGGCGGAAAGAAACATGACATCTCCGCCGAGCTCGCGGACTCCGACTTCAAAGCTCACGCGGGTGCGGGTCGAGGACTTAGAAAAAATCAGCGCCCAGACCTGGGATTTCAGCGGTTGGACAGAATGTCGCCCTCGCTCCTTTTTCATGGTGGCAGCGAGCGACAAAATATCGAGAACCTCTTTTTGGCTCAATTCTTCGATGGAGAGCAAATTTTTCACGCTGGGCAACATACAGGAAAAAAGAGGGACAATTGAAGCAAAAAAACAATTCTTGTTTTTTTCGGTTGGGCATGGCGCGAGAAACTTGTTAGGAGTTTTTCCAATGAGCAACAGAGCAAGCAATTTTATAGCACCGGCATTCGTGTTAGGTGTGTGTCTGGCGATCGGTTTGGTGATCGGTGGTTATTTCTTGGCCGCATCGGTGATGGAGGCGAAGAGAGGGGATCGGACGGTTACGGTGCGGGGGCTGGCGGAGAAAGAAGTCGCCGCTGATTTGGTCGTGTGGCCGTTGACTTTCCGCACGGTTTCCAAGGATTTGGAAGAGTTGCAGGCGGCGGTGACGCGCAACCGGAAAGTGGTGGTGGATTTCCTTTTGGCGCAGGGGTTTCCGGCAGCCGAGATCACGGCACGGCCGCCTGATACGGTCGATTTTGACGCGCAATCGAGCTCGGCTACGGGCAAAGAACGCCCTTATCGTTACATGGCGATCGTGACCGTCATGCTCCAGAGCAAGGATGTGCCAAGGACGATTGCGGCGATGGAAAACGCGGGGGATCTGGTGCGGCAAGGCATCGTCCTCGGAGGTGAAGAATACGGCAATTCCAAACCAGAGTTTCATTTCACCAAATTGAACGAAATCAAGCCGGGGTTGCTGCAAGAGGCCAACCAGAACGCACGGAAAGCCGCAGAGCGCTTCGGAGACGATTCGGCCAGCGCAATCGGGGCGATTCGCCGTGCCAGCCAAGGACTTATCGAAATCCGGGACCGGGATGCCCAGACCCCTTACCAGAAAGTCATCCGTGTGGTGACGACGGTCGAGTATTATTTGAAGTAAAAAAACGCAGGAGCGGAAGGTGGAAAGTTTTACGGGTTGCGCTTCGGCGAACCCGCAGGAGATAGCGCAAAGGGAAGCGGAAAAAACAGAGAGCTAAAGAAGGAAAACCATGAAAATTATCGCGGTAACAAACCAAAAAGGCGGGGTGGGGAAAACGACGACAAGCGTCAATTTATCGGCGACACTAGCGGAGGCGGGGCAAAGGATTTTGCTTGTGGACCTCGACCCGCAAGCAAACGCCAGCAGCGTTATTGGAGCCAAAGACCCTTCGCTGCCAGGGCTTTACCACGCGCTTGTCGGTGAGATGCCCGTGAGCGAACTCATCCGCACCACGCGTTTGCCAAACTTGAGCGCATTGCCTGCATCCCTTGATTTGGCGGGCGCAGAAGTCGAGGTCGCCAGGATGGAGGGACACCTTTTCCAAGTCCGCACCGTGCTAGAACCGATCCGGCAGGGTGGGGCTTTCGATTTCGTAATCCTCGACTGCCCCCCTTCTTTGGGGATTTTAATGTCCAACGCGCTGGTCGCTGCCGACGAACTTTTGATTCCCATCCAATGCGAATATTATGCGCTCGAAGGATTGGGGTTGTTGATGGAAGTGGCCGGACAAATACGGGACAGCGGGGCGAACCAGAACATCGCAATCGCCGGGATGCTGATGACGATGTTCGATTCCCGCACGAACTTGAATGCAGCGGTGATCAAGGATGTGAGGGGGCATTTCGAAGAAGTGGTTTTCGCGACGGAAATTCCGCGGACAATCCGTTTCGGCGAAGCTCCTAGCCACGGTTTGACAATTCTCGAATACGACCCGAACGGGAACGGGGCGGCAGCGTATCGCTCTCTGGCAAAGGAGTTTTTAGAGAGGAAATCCCGTCACTTGGCATTCCAGATCCCCTCTTCCCGCTAAGGGAAAACAATTTTTTCAAAGAATAAAACCAATGAATCCACAGCAAGAAATCCTCGGTCTTTTTCGTTCTACTGGCGCTTTGCTAAACGGTCATTTCGTTTTGCGTTCCGGCTTGCACAGCCGCGAATTTTTTCAGTGCGCCCTCCTTTTGCAAGACACCGCAGTCGCCTCGAAAGTTTGCGGCTACTTGGCGGAAAAAGCCAGGGAACTCGAATTTGACACGGTGATATCTCCGGCGGTTGGCGGAATCGTCGTAGGCCAAGAAGTCGGCAGGCATCTAGGGAAGAAACATATCTTTGTCGAAAAGGACGGTGCGGGGGGCTTAGTGTTGCGCCGAGGATTTGAAATCAAAAAAGGGGAACGGTTTTTTGTCGCCGAGGATGTTGTGACCCGAGGGGGACGGGTGCAGGAAACGATCGACATCGTCAGGAAGCTTGGCGGGGTCGTCGTTGGTGCCGGGAGCATCGTGGATCGGAGTGGCGGAAATCTGCCCGATTTCGGATGCCCGTTTTTTGGGCTGGTTTCCTTGGCGGTCGAGACTTTTCCGCCAGACCAAATCCCCGAAGATTTGCAGGCGGTTCCCGCCGCTAAACCTGGCAGCAAATGAGCGGGGACTTGAAGCGAGACGACGGCGCAAAACCGTTGGTCGTCGCCCATCGCGGGGGATCCTTGCTTGCGCCCGAAAACACGATGCTGGCGTTTGAACGGGCTTGCCGCCTCGGTGTCGATGCGGTCGAATGCGATCTGCAAATTACGGCAGACGGAGAAGTCGTGGTTTTTCACGATGATACTTTGGAGCGTCTCACCGGATTGGAAGGAACGGTTGCCGATTATTCGTGGAACGAACTTTCCGCACAAGCGATTGTCCGAACGGCGACAGGAGAAGCTCCAATCCCAAAATTCCAAGAACTGTGCCGATTTTTGAGCGAAGCAAAAACGGGGCTTTTTGCGGAAATCAAAGAGGGAAGCGCACTGTTGCCCTGTTTGAAAATTTTGGGAGAAACATCCTTGCACGGCAGGGTATTGGTGGGTTGTTTCGAAAGGGATATTGTCGGTCGAGCAACGGGCAGCAAAATTTGCCAATCGTTGCAACTCGTTCGTTCACAAGAAGATTTTTCTTTGGGAAGGTGGGAAGAGGAAAAGGGGCGCGGCGTTTTTGCCATCGGGTTGCCGCGCAAAGATGCAACCTGCGAGTTGGTTCGGGCGATTCGTAAAAGCGGGTTAGAAGTGTGGTTGTGGACACTGAACACGAGAGAATTTTTGAGAGAAGCAATCGCGATGGGAGTGGATGCGCTGATTTCTGATCGTCCCGACTGGGCGATGGAAGAGCGGTTGCTAGTGATGAGTCAGGATCAGTAGGTGGATAGACTGTTGGGGGAGAGGGGGATAGACTGTTAGACTGTTAGGCTGTTAGCATCTCCCCACTTCTTCCTTCTTATCTCTGCGTCTCTTCCTATTCTGCAATCTGCCTTCTGCAATCTGCAATTCTTCCCCCCCTTTTTCTCTTACC
>DYNR01000189.1 GCA_020720945.1 Chthoniobacter flavus
GGATTTTTTTCTTCCAGATACGATGCCGTCCAGCTACTCGGAAGCAAAACCACCCAACACCCGCTAGAATCGGTGGCGAGAGCCGCGCCGGAAGGAAGAAAAAGCTGCGGTTTCTGGGCGGACGCTAACAGTCCTTCCCCTTCCTTGGAAATCCATCGGACCAAACTCCACGGCGCAGTTTCAATGCGGCATTCCGCACTGTATTCCGATTCCATCCGATACTGCAAAACCTCGAATTGAAGCGGGCCGACCGCCCCGAGCAAGGGAACTTTTTGCAACGAATCAGGCAACTCAAACGCCTGCGCCACACCTTCTTTCAAAAGCTGGTCCAACCCTTCGCGGAACCTTTTATATTTCGCCGTGCTCGTGTTTCGCAAATACGAAAAACACTCGGGGGCAAAACGGGGCGTTTCCGCGAACCGCACCGACTCGTCTTCCGAAACGGTATCCCCGATCAAAAAATCATAATTTCCCACGATCCCGACAACATCGCCAGCGAACGCTTCGTCCACCGTCTCTCGATCTTGGGCGAAAAGGCGTTGCGAGTTTCCGAGCCTCATTTTCTGCCCGGTCCGCGAATGGAACACGCCCATATCCCGGCGAAAACACCCCGAGACAATCCGCAAAAAAGCCGCCCGATCCCGGTGGCGCGGATTCATGTTTGCTTGGATTTTGAAAACGAAAGCCGAAAACTTTTCGTCCGTCGGCTGGACCCATCGCTCGCAACTTTTCCTCGGCGCGGGCGGTGGCGCCAGCTCCAAAAAGGAATCCAACAAAATTTGGACCCCGAAATTGTTCATCGCGCTCCCGAAAAAAACTGGCGTAACATCTCCAGCGCGAACAGCTTCCAAAGAAAACTCCGCGCCCGCCCCATCGAGCAAATCCAACTCTTCGCAAACTTTGGCGTGGATGTCCGGAGGGATCGCTTGCCGCACCGCCCCGTCGTCGATTCCCGCAACCTCTACGGGCGCACGGTAGGCACCCCCCGGCGTTTTTTCAAAAAGGTGGACCTGTTTCTTCCCGCGGTCAAAAACCCCCCGAAAAAAACTGCCGTCCCCTAGCGGCCAATTCATCGGGAGCGCATGAATCCCCAAAACCGATTCCAGCTCGTCCAACAAATCCAGCGGCGGGCGCGACGGACGATCCAGCTTGTTCATGAAAGTAAAAATCGGGACGCCCCTTTGCCTGCACACTTCAAACAGTTTTCGCGTCTGCGTCTCGATCCCTTTCCCCGCATCGATCACCATCACCGCCGCATCCACCGCCGTCAAAACCCGGTAGGTATCTTCGGAAAAATCTTTGTGCCCAGGCGTGTCGAGCAAGTTGACGACGCAGCCCCGATAATCGAATTGCAGGACGGTCGAGCTGACCGAAATCCCTCTCTGCTTTTCTAGCTCCATCCAATCGCTGGTCGTCGCCCGCTGGTTTTTGCGCGCCGTCACGCTCCCCGCAAGCTGCACCGCCCCACCGTAAAGCAAAAACTTTTCCGTCAAGGTCGTTTTCCCCGCATCCGGGTGGGAAATGATGGCGAATGTCCGCCTCCGAGAGATTTCTTCGATCATGGCTCCACAAAAAAAATCGGCCCCTCCCCCTGGTTTCCGGAGGAGGGGCCGACAAGGTTTAACCCATTCTAAATCAGGCGTTTTTACCGATGCAGTTCAGGTCTTCAAAAGAACCTACCAGGCGTTTGGTGAACGAGGATTCACCGGCGCCGAGCCAGATGCGCGGGTCGTAGTATTTCTTGTTGGGAGAATCCGGGCCTTCGGGGTTGCCGATCTGCCCTTGGAGGTAGCCGTGGTTTTTCGCCTCGTAGGCGCGGACCCCGTCCCAGAGCGCCCACTGCAAATCCGTGTCGAGATTCATCTTGACCGCACCGTAGCTGATGGCTTCGCGGATTTCTTCGCGGGTGGAACCCGAACCCCCGTGGAAAACGAAGTTGACGGGCTTTGCGGGCAAGTTGAATTTCTTGGCCGTGTATTCTTGGGAATCCCGCAAAATCGAAGGCTTGAGTTTGACATTGCCGGGTTTGTAAACGCCATGGACATTTCCGAACGCCGCGGCGATCGTGAAGTTCGGGCTGATTTTCGAAAGGACTTCGTAAGCATGAGCAACCTCTTCCGGTTGCGTGTAAAGGCGGGATTCTTCGACTCCCGAATTGTCCACGCCGTCTTCCTCGCCGCCCGTCACCCCGAGTTCGATTTCGAGGGTCATCCCCATCTTGCTCATCCTCGCGAGGTATTTCGAGCAGACTTCGAGGTTCTCTTCGATCGGTTCCTCGGACAAATCGAGCATGTGGGAACTGAACAGCGGACGCCCTGTTTTCGCGAATTGCTCTTCGCTGGCGGCCAGCATTCCATCGACCCAGGGCAACAGTTTTTTCGCGCAATGGTCGGTGTTCAAAATCACGGAAACACCATAAGCTTTAGCGGCTTGGTCAACATAGTGAGCACCGGCGATGCCCCCGAGAATCGCGCCGAGCTGGTTTTCTTTGCTGACGGTTTTGCCGATAAAGAAATGCGCGCCCCCGTTGGAAAACTGGATCATCATCGGGGAGTTCACTTCCCGACCGGCGGCCAGCGCGGCATTGATCGTGTTTGTCCCCGTGCAGTTGACTGCCGGCATCGCAAACTCGTTTGCTTTCGCGTAATCGAGAACTTCTTTGACTTCATCGCCGAAGAGGACTCCGGCACGGAATTTGGTTTTGTTGCTCATAGGTTGAATTTAGCACCTGCGATTAAAAGAGGGATTCCCTTCCCTTACAACCAAAAACCGCGCCTCGCGCCAAATTCCTCAATCGCCTGCGGGTTGTTGCTCCGCGCGAAGTTTCATTTTTGACCTGGGGTGAAACCGCTGGTGCGCCGCCTTCAAATGCGCCCTGTCCACATGGGTGTAAATCTGCGTGGTGGAAATATCTGCGTGACCTAGCATTTCTTGGATCACCCGCAAATCGGCGCCGTTTCCGAGCAAGTGCGTCGCGAAGGAATGGCGGAACAAATGCGGGTAAACATTTTTTTCCAGCCCCGCAGCACCCGCGTATTCTTTCGCCAATTGCCAGATGCGCTGCCCGGTCAACGCCCGCCCCCTCACGCTCAAAAAAACTTGCGACCCCGACCGTTTGACCACCAGCTCCGGCCGCCCTTTGCTCAAATACCTCCCGATGGCTTCCACCGCTTTTGCCCCGACAGGCACAATCCTGGTTTTTTCCCCCTTGCCTGTCACGCGCACGATCTTTTCTTCGGGATAAAAATCTTCTAACCGCAAACCGCAAACTTCAGAAACCCGCAGGCCCGACGCATAAAGCAACTCAAAAATCGCCAAGTCGCGCAACCCCGTGGGCGTGCTGACAGGAATGGCGGACAACAATTTTTCGATCTGCTCCAACAGCAGAGTTTCGGGCAAATACTGCTCGATCCTCGGGATGCCCAAGTAAATCGAAGGGTCGGCGACCCCTTTCTTTTTCGCGCACGCAAAACGGAAAAAAATCCTGAGAGCCACGGCTTCGGTCTTGACGGATGCGGCGGCCAAACCCAGGGACTTCCGGTGCGCTAAAAAATCCGTTAAATCTTCGGGGACAACGCGTTCCAGCAAAAGCTCTCCCCCCTGCAACTTCTCGCGCATCCATGCGAAAAATGTTTCCAAGGAGCGGCGGGTGGATAGCTGGTAGTTGACCGAAAGCCCCCTTTCGATGTCCAAATGCAGGAGAAACTCTTCGAGCACCTCTTCCATCGTTTCGCGTCCCGCTTCTTCCACTACCCCGGCGTTCTTTCGCCGCGCAACCGCCCCGCAACTTTCACAAAACCACCCTGCGCCCCGTCAAAATCGACAAGGCTTCGCGGTATTTTTCCGCCGTTTTTTCGATCACCTCTTTTGGCAAGCTCGGCGCGGGCGGCGTTTTGTCCCAGTCCAGGGAATCCAGATAATCTCGGACGAACTGCTTGTCGAAACTGGGAGGGTTCGCGCCCGTCCGGTAATCTGCGACCGGCCAAAAACGCGAGGAATCGGGCGTGAGGACTTCATCGATCAAAACCACCTCTCCGCCGATCAGCCCGAACTCGAATTTCGTATCGGCGATGAGAATCCCCCGGCTCGCAGCCAAATCGCGTCCGTGCTCATACACCTCGATGCTCAACCGCCGCACCTGCAACGCCAGATCGTCTCCCAACAACTGCCGGCACCGGCTCCAAGAAATGTTTTCGTCATGCCCGCTCACCGCTTTTGTCGAGGGCGTAAAAATCGGTTCGAGAAGCTTCTGCGCCTGCTCCAACCCCTCGGGCAAAGGATGCCCGCAAATCCCTCCCGTTTTCTGGTAATCGGCCCAGCCCGACCCGACCAGATACCCGCGGACCACGCACTCCACGGGGAGGGGTTCCGCTTTTTTTACGATCATCGACCGCCCGTCCAACAGCTCCCGAAAGGGCTGCAATTTCTCAGGAAACGCCGCAAACCTAGCTGAAATCAAATGGTTAGGAATGAAATCAAAGTAATCGAACCAAAACTCGGAAAGCGAGGTCAGCACCTTGCCCTTCCCTGGAATCGGATCGGGCAACACGCAGTCAAATGCGGAAATCCTGTCCGTTGCCACAAACAGCAACGAATCCCCCAAATCAAAAATCTCGCGGACTTTCCCCGATGCGATTTTCCGTATGCCCGGCAACTCCAGCTCTGTGATTTCCATGCGGGGAAACTAGCGGACTTTCCTCCGAAAAAAAACAAAAATTCCTCGCGGCGGAACCCGATTTTTTTGC
>DYNR01000190.1 GCA_020720945.1 Chthoniobacter flavus
GATTCAGGTTTAATCTTCCTTCCCGATCGTCCGCTCCCCAGTCACCACTTCCTCGACGCCCCCCGCAACATCCAGGCTCTTCCTCCGGATCGTCTCGATGACATTAGACCCCAACCCTTCAACTTTTCCTAAAATCCCCCGCTCCGCAAAAGGCTGTCCCCCAACCCCTTCCTTCTCTTCCCTCTTCTCCTGCGGCGACTCAAACCTCTTCTCCCCATCGCTCCCCGCCTCCCGAAGCATCGGATAAACTTCTTTCAAATCCGATGCCGAAAGTGCCCAGTCCGCAACCTTCGCCCCCTCGGAATCCGTCAAACTCACAAACCAGCACGCGCTGCCCGACCCCGTATCCACCCGCAATGTGTAATCGATCCAATGAAACCCGAAATTTTTCGCAACGGCTTCTTTGTTGGCCATCCGAAAAATCGCCGGCGTGTCAAACCGGATTTCTTGGACCGGCAAAACGGGCAAATCTCCCGTCCCGCCAAAAGAACGAACCGGTGTCCGCTCCGAAACAATTTTCCCTTCTTTGACCACGATTTCGCGGATGCCTCCCCGCGCTCCAGGATCGTTGAAAAGAAACACCCAAGCCCCGGGTTGCGTCTCGCCTCGAACCCCTTTTACCTCAAACAGTTCCTTCAAAAAATCCGCCCCTTTTTCCTTCCGGATTTCTTCCACCGCTACCGCCGCCCCCGGCGAATCCGCCGCCGCAAACCCCGCCAAAACAAAAACCAGCGACAAAACCGCCGCCGCCAACCACTGCCTCTTCTCGCTTCTCATAAACGCTCCTCCCTACAACAACGCAACTCCTCAAAACCTTCACGCAAAAAAACTGTAAATCAATATCGCGATCAAAAACCCGCTGACACCCAAATACGCAAAATCTCGCTCTTTCAAGTATCCGAAAAACGCCAAGATCACGCGGAAAAACGGGTTCAACAGCAAAACCACTACCCCCAATTGAATGACCGACCGCGTGTGCATCTCCGCCGCACTTTTCAAAATCATGAACGGGTCCCGCAAATCCTGTGGCTCGCCCCGGAACACATGGTCGCCGGGCACCCCGCCAGCATGGTGAAACAAATAGATGACCCCGCCCAACAGCATAATGGCGGCAGAAGCTAGCACTCCCCACAACATCAACAACGACAACACCTTTTCCATTGCGCCATCCCGTCTTTCCTCTTTTTTCTCGCTCACAGGTCCACCCCCAATCCTTTCGCTATCATCTGGCAGCCAACCAAAGAAATCGCCACCAAAAAAATCCACTTCAACAGCCGCGTCGAAATCAGCGGCAACAACCTCGCCCCTGCAAACGCCCCGACCAAAACCCCCAACGCAACGGGAAAAACCAAAACGGGATCGAAATACCCCCGCCCCATGTAAATCCCGACGCTGGCCGCCGCCGTCACGCCAATCATAAAATTGCTCGTCGCCGTCGATACCTTGAACGGAATGTGCATGATCTGATCCATCGCCAAAACTTTGAACGCCCCGGAACCAATCCCCAAAAGCCCCGACAATATCCCCGCCACAAACATCATCGCAAAACCTCCCGGCACCCCCTGCACCCGGTAAAACCTCTCCCCTCCCCCATCAGGAAAAGAACCGTTCAACCGCAACTTGGCGGCAATCGGGTCAATGGGCGCTTCCGAAGTGTCCACATCTTCTTTGGAACGCAAGGACAACCCGGCACTGACCAACAGAACCACCCCAAAAATCAAGGAAAGCACCGTCGCGTTCAACACCCCCGAAAGCCACGCTCCCGCCACCGCCCCCGTCGTCGTCGCCACACACAAAAACATCCCGATCCTCATGTTGCTGACCCCGTCTCGCAAATAAGCCGCCCCTGCCCCCGACGATGTCGCAATGACGCTGGCCAACGCCGCCCCCATCGCATAACGAATGTCGATCCCTAAAAAAACCACCAGCACCGGCACGATGATCATCCCTCCACCAAGCCCGATCAACGAACCGATAAAACCCGCCAGCACCGATGCCGCCGCAACCAGTAAATCAAACTCTAACTCGTTCATTTTTCCTTCGTTAAAATTTTTCCTTCGTCAAAATTACGGATCCCGCAGCGACCTCCCGCCCGCTAACTTCCGCCACCCCGTCAAAATATAATAGCGAGCCTTGGCTGGCAACCGCTTTAACCCGAAAAAAAATCTCTTCCCCCGGCTTCGCGGACGACGGGAATTTCATGGAACGAACCGCCGCCAAATAACACATCTCCCCTCCCGCCACGATCCCGGCAAGCTGCGCAACCGCCTCGCAAAGCAATACCCCAGGCACGATCGGATTCCCGGGGAAATGCCCGCAAAAAACCGGGTCTTCCGGCAAAAAAATCTTCTTCCCCTCACCGCTCACCCCCGCTTCCAACCCCGTCACCCAATCCAAAAAAACAAACGGGGCGCGGTGCGGCAAACCCAACTCCTCCGGACGCTTGGGCCACCCGCCGCTCACAGCAATGTCCCTCCCAAAATGAACGACGCAACGGAAAAATAAATGATGATCCCCGTCACATCGACAAAGGTAGAAACGAACGGCGCGCTCGAAGTCGCCGGGTCCAACCCCACCTTCCGCAACAGCAACGGCAGCATCGCCCCCACCGTGCTCCCCCACAAAACCACCCCGACCAAGGAAACCCCGATGACGGTCCCAACCCTAGGCCAATACTCCGTGAAACCACCCGTCCACGCACCTTCCCCAGCCACCCGAAACCACCCGATCACCCCCAAAATCGAACCCAACAAAAACCCCGTAAGTAGTTCTCTCTTCAATACTTTCAACCAATCTTTCAACGACAACTCGCCCGTCGCCATCGAACGGATAATCAGCGTCGCCGCCTGCGAACCGGAGTTGCCTCCACTCGCGATAATCAGCGGCAAAAACAGCGTCAGCACCACCGCCTTGGCGATTTCTCCCTCGAAATGCGCCATCGCATTTGCCGTCAGCATCCCACCCAAAAACAGGACCACCAGCCACGGCCCCCTCTTCAGAAGCATCTTGGGAATCGTTGTTTCCAGATACGGGTCGTCCAACTCCGCGCTACCCCCGACCTTCTGCATTTCGCGCGTCGCCCGGTCTTCGGCCAAATCTAAAATGTCATCCACCGTCACGATCCCGACCATTTTCCCGGTCGATGTCACCACGGGAATCGCGTATAAATCCGTCCCGCGAAACGCTTCCACCGCTTTCTCTTCCGGGTCCCCGGCAAACAAACTCGTGCACCCCTGCGTCGTCAAATCGCAGATTCTCTGCTCGGGTTGCGCCAACAACAATTTGCGTATCCTCAAGTCGTCCACCAACTTACGCTTTTCATCCACGATATAAACCACATTGATCGTGTCGCTGTCGGGCGCGTGCTGCCGGATGTAGGCCAACGCCTCCGTCACCGTCATGTCCCCGCGCAAGGACACATACTCGGGCGTCATCAACCTCCCGACACTACCCTTCGGATACCCGAGCAAAGTCCGCGCGATCCGCCGCTCGTCTTCGTCGAGCAACTGCAAAAGCTGTTGCTGGATACCGGAGGGCAACTCTTCGAGCAACGCCGTCCGGTCATCGGGCGACATCTCGTCCAATATCCCCGCAACATCCTTCGTCCCAAGCGCATGCAAAAGCCGCAACTGATCGTCAATCTCCAGGTAATCAAAGGCTTGCGCCGCTGTCCTCTTCGGCAAAACACGGAACGCAACCGCCTCTTTCTCGTCCGTCAGCGTCGATAAAATCTTCGCGATCTGAAACGGTTCCCACAACTGGCAAAACCCGCGCAACTCGGAAAAACGGCGGTCTTCGATGAATTGGCTCACCTGTTGCACGCACCGTTCCAAAGGCGTTTCTATCGTCTCGACTGTCTCGCTGGCGTTCCCCATTCCGTTCAGTTGTAGATAATTAAATTTTGCGCTGGCACGGGAGCAAGAGAATTGGCAAATTCTCCCGCACTATGTCAACCCGATGCTCTACCTTATCTCCGAAAAAATCTCACGGACTTTTTCCCGTTTTTTTTGCAGCCGCCCTCCTTTCCCTTTCGGGGTGCGCGTTCGTCGAAAAAGTAACGGTCTCCCCTGAAGAGCAAGAACGCATCCGCCTACGGGAAAATGCCACCGCCCGCCACGCCGCATTCCGTGCCGAACCCGGCTGGAAACACAAAATTTACGAGGACGCCGATGCCCTCGCCGCCGTCACCCCCGCGAACGCCCGCATCATCGTTTCTCTCCAAGACCAACGCGCCATCCTCTTCGCAGGCGAACGCGTCGCCATCGATTTCCCCGTCGCCTCGGGAAGGAAAAGCTACCCCACCCCGAAAGGCTCCTACAAAATTCTCGAGAAAAGCGAAAAACACTATTCCAACCTCTACGGGAAAATCTACGACGCAGAAGGCAAGGTCTCCAAAGGCTCCGCGGACTTCCGCTCGGATGCCGTCCCCGAAGGCGGTTGGTCCGTGCCCTCTCCCATGCCTTATTGGATGCGGTTGACGGGCGACGGCATGGGTCTCCATGTCGGGCACCTTCCCGGATACCCCGCCTCCCACGGTTGCGTCCGTATGCCTCGCTCCGCCGCCCAAAAAGTTTACAGGAACACCCGCGTCGGAACCCCTGTGGAAATCGTAGCCTTCTTCGACCCGCTCGCACAACCGCAGCCAGCGCGCCGATAACATCGGGCCAACTCTAATTCCCGTATAGGATGCGGGAAGGGGAAGAGAAAAAGAGAAAAGTGGTAAGAGAAA
>DYNR01000470.1 GCA_020720945.1 Chthoniobacter flavus
CCCCCTTTTTCTCTTACCACTTTTCTCTTTTTCTCTTCCCCTTCCCCTCCCCCTTCGGCACTGCTCCAAAAGGCGGGGCGGTCGGGAGCGTGCGTCCTCCCATCCAAGAAGGCTCGATCATGTGGGTCACTCGATTGGCAGACGCACCAAACTGCCCCGAACGAATCTGCACATCAAGCAAATCCACCAAGGATGCACCAATCAAATCCGTGTGCAAATCAACCCCTGCCACCGCACCACGACGGTTGTTCCACCCAAAACAAACATAGGGCACCTCTTCGGGAAAACGCCACCCTCGGGAAACTAAGGCATCGAAGAGTTCCAAGTTGGACCCCAAAATCACATCGGGACGGTGCTGGAGGAACCACTCCTCAAAATTCTTGGCATCGGTCAGTGGCGGAATCGGCAGAAAAGGCTTTTTGGAAGGAAACGGAATTTGCCCAAAAAACTCCTGCCAATACGCCCCCATCTGGTAAGCCGTGTTGTCGTCGGGTCCCTCGTCCATAAACACCACTCCTGGCCTCCGGTAGCCAAGTTCGCAAACGACCTTGGCGCAAAGGCGCATCCCGTTGAACACATTGGGCATCACGATACTCGACGGGATGCGGTCTTGTCGCAAACCGCAAGAAACGACGGCAAAGTGCTCCCATTCGAGGCAAACCGGGGTTTCCTCCTTGCGCTGGTGTGCCACGATAATCCCGCGCACCCCCCGATGATAAAGCACTCGGCTCGCCTGCGCATGAGAAGAAAATTCGCTCAAACGATAAACGCCCAACTCGTAACCGAGTTCCGCCGAGCGGGTTTTTGCCGACTTGAGGCACTCGGAAGAAAAAACATCTTTTTCGGAAGAAAAGACAAAAGCAAGGGGGGTTCCCGTGGCAGAGCGTTTTTTCCAACGCCGTTGGGTGAACGCCGAAAGAATCGGATCGGGACGATAGCCCAACTCCTCGGCAACCCGCTGGATATGCTCCCTCGTTTTTGCAGAAACGGAACCCGTCCGCCGCAAAGCACGGGAAACAGTGGCTTTACCAACCCCCGATTTTTTAGCAATCTGTTCGAGCGTCACTGGCATAATCCGAAAATACTTTTATTTCCAAATAACTAAAACCACCGCACCTAACAGCATGGTCGCTCCCGCCAAACGAAAGAGAAAGAACCGGCGGATCCCCTCCCCTCCCGTCCAATAATCCACCGCAACGACCCAAAAAATCCTGCCCGAATACACGATATTCACGAGCGTCGCATGCCCGGTCAAACCGATCGTTGCCAAAACCGCCACCGTTTGTAGTCCCATCACAGAGGACCCGATCCCCAAGGGAGTTTTCGCATCCTCCG
>DYNR01000191.1 GCA_020720945.1 Chthoniobacter flavus
CTGTTTTTTTAGGCGAGGTGGACCATGCAATGGACGACTTCGCCGGAGCGCATTTATGACATTGACCGAGAAAAGTTTGAGCAATTCTTTGCCTTCCGCGGCGGGTTCGAGAAAGCGCTGTTTGATAATCGTTTTGAAATTGTCGGCGGCGATGCAAAGGTCGGATTCGGACGGCAGGTGGATGCGCACCATCGACTGCGACCAACCGTCAGCGCCGATAAGGCCGAGGAGATCCACGCGTTTGCAAAATTGGGCGATGTGGCGATAGACGGCGAGAGCGCCGCCCGCCTGCACTTCTTCATCCAGCAAACGAGAAGAAATGATACGGTTTTTCGAGGTCAGCCCTTGCACTTTCACATACGAGTAGCGGTCAAAAATGATGTCGCCTACGACGAGGACTTTCATCGAAGCAAAGGAATCGACTTCTTTGCGGAAATTTTCGGGCGTGCAGCGTTCGCCGAAGCGGTGGCAAAAGGTTTTGACCGCTTCGGGGATGGCATCGAAGTGGCGGTTGATGATTTTTGAGGAGCTGAAAACCACGGTTCCGATGTAGCGGACTTGGCCGCCGAAGGACTCGACGGTTTTGACATCTTCGCCGATGTTTCCCGTCGGGTCGTTTTCGGGGTTTTCGTATTCCCTGCCTTTGCAGTAAATGTCCGGTTTGACGCAAGCGATGGCTTCGACTGCCGCCGCGTAGGGGATCATCACGACATAGTCCACGCACTCGAGAGCCGCGAGGTTTTTTGCCCGCATCGTGTCGTTGAAATACGGGCGGCCGGGGCCTTTGTTCACGAACTCCTCGGAAGTGACCGTGACGACGAGAAGGTCGCCGAGTTCTTTGGCTTCTTCGAGGTGGTAGATGTGGCCCGGGTGAATGAGGTCGAAGGTGCCGTGGCACTGGACGATTTTTTTTCCCTGCTTGCGCAGGTCGTCAAAAATGGACGGGGCGGAGGCGAAGTCGAGAACTTTGTGGCGGCTCATTGAGGGTTTTGCTTTTTGCGGTTACGGTTTGTGTTGGTAGGCCAGCGGCATTTCGGTGAGAGTGTCCCGCCAAGTTTCGGCCCAAGTGATCACGCTCGCGATTCCTTTTTCCAGAGACACGCGGTCTTGCCATCCGAGTTCTTTGCGGCATTTCGCGGAATCCAAAAGGTAGGCGGCGTCTTTGCCTGGGCGGTCTTCGGTGACTTCCACGATGGAATGAAAGGGGGTCCGCATTTGTTTGCAAACCATTTCTACGAGTTCGCGGATGCTCACGAAACGGTCGGTAGAAAGGTGGTAAATTTCGCCCGGCTTCCCTTCGTTAGCAATCCGCAAAGTCGCATCTGCCACATCGTCCAAATGGATGAAAGAGCGCACGGAATGCCCGCCGCCGTGGAGCTGGAGTTTCTCGCCCGTGAGGACGGCCAAAATGGTTCGTGGGATGATGCGGTAGAGCTGTTGTCCGGCACCGTAAACATTTGCGGCGCGGGTGAAACAAACGGGAAATCCGTATTGTTTGTAGAATGTCATCAGGTGCAAGTCGCAGGCGGCGCGTGATGCTGCGTAGGGGGTGCTCGGGCGGTAGTCCTCGTTTTCCGCTACGGTGCCCGAGCAGGTGCCATAGACTTCGGGAGTTGATACATGGACATACTTTTGCAACTTGCCAGTCTTTCGCAAGGCCTCGTGCAAGCGGACATTGGCGACGACATTGGTTTGATACCAGTGTTCGGGGTAGAGCCAGCTTTCCGCCACCATGCTTTGGGCCGCAAAATTGACGATCGTGCCAGCGCCGTTTTCTTGCCAGAGAGCCACGATCCCGTCGGTGTCGTGGTTGAGGTCGCATTGCTGGAAGCGGTAGTTTTCTTGTTGGGGGGCAGTCAGCCAACGGTAAGGCAAAAAGCACTCGTGCAGTTCTTGGGAGCGGCTTACGCCCACGACCTGCCTGCCCGCCCGCAAGGCGCCCGCGATGAAGCTAGCGCCAGAAATCGAATTGCTGCCGATGACAAAAAGAGGTGCGTTCATTTCGTGTTATTTGATGGGAAAACGGTTGTTCGCGCGCAATGCGGGGCGGTTGTTGGAGAGTGCGCGAGGCACCCGTGTTGCAACCGAGAATTTCTCGCGGACTTGCGGGAGTCGCAGGAGCGTAAGAAAAAAAAGGGGTTCCGCCAAGCAAAACCTCTCCCCGCGGGGAAGGAAAGAGAAAAAGAGAAAAGTGGTAAGAGGAAAGGGAAAGCCAGGAGCCGCGCGCAGGATTCTGATTTCTGCTGGGGAGGGCTTTTTTTGACGGGATTGCGAGGCGAGAGCGATGGAATTCATTGCTGCTTTGGACGATAAATCCCTGCACTCCAAGAGTCTGTGCGACTCGGTGAAAGGATGCGCTTCAGGTGGTTGCCGGAGAGAGTGTGCCGGTATCCATTGCCATTTGCGTTTTTGCAGCAGCGGCGACATTCCGGTCGTGGGTCACGAGCAAAACGGCACCACCGGCATCGGCAAACGACTGCATTTTTTCGATGACGATGCGGGCGCTGGCGGGGTCGAGGTTTCCGGTAGGTTCGTCCGCCAAGAGGAGAGAGGGGCCGACGAGGAGCGAGCGGGCGAGGGCGGTGCGCTGCCTTTCTCCGGCACTGAGCTCCGAAGGAAAATGATCGAGGCGGTGGGAAAGCCCGAGGCTTTCGGCGAGAGTTTTTGCGGTTTCGAGGGTTTGGGTTGCTGTGTTTTGGAAGGAGGCCGGGAGCAAGATATTTTCTAGGAGACTGAGGTAAGGAACGAGGTGGAACTGCTGAAAAACGAAGCCGATTTTCGATGCGCGGAAGCGGGTTTTTGCCTCTTGCGAAAGGTGGGTCGTTTCCTGGTTTTCGAGCAGGACGGAGCCGGAGTCTGGGGAAAGCATCAGTCCGGCAAGCAGGAGGAGGGTGGTTTTGCCGGAGCCGCTGGGGCCTTGGATCGCGACAAAATCTCTTGGCAAAAGGGAGAGGTTGACGGGGTGGACGGCGGAAATGGTTTTCCCTTTTTTTTGGAAAGAGCGGGAGGTTTCGCGCAGTTGGAGGATCGGGGTCATGGGATTAAAAAAATCAGATTTCTTGTTGCAGGATTTTGGCGGGGTCTTGCCGGGTGGCGGCGATGGCAGGGATGAGCGCGGCGGCGAGAGAAAAGGCGATGCCTGCGAGGGCGGCCGAGAAAATCCAGAGCGGGAGGATGGCATCGGAGGCGAGGAATCCCGGGGTGTAACGGGTGCCCCATGTGACGGCGAGCAAGACGGCGATGGCGCACCCCGAAAGGGCGCCCGCTAGGCCAGCGGCAGCGGCGCGGGAAAGGAACAGGGCGGCGATAAAAATCGAGGAAGCACCCATCGAGCGGAGGACGGCGATTTCTTGTCGGCGGGAGCGGACGGCGAACCACGAGAGCCAGAGGAGCCAGCCGCCGCAGGTCGCCAAGAGGATGGGGAGGACTGCGAGCGCGGTGGAGGTGATGCGGGTGAGGGTCTCTGCGCGCGATGCCGCTTCTGTCGCCAAGGCTTCACGGCTTTCTTCTTCCGCCGCCGAACGCATCGAGTTCCGGGTATCCGCTTTTGGTTTGTCGATAATGACTTGCGTGTCCGGCAGGATGGATTTGATTTTTTTTGCGACGAGGTCGAGGTCCATATTTGCACAGCCGCAATGGATGGCGCGCATGGCGTTGATGACACCTGGGGAATCCAAGATTTTTTGGGCTTCGTCCAAATCGAGCCAAGCCGTCATGTCGGCGATCGTGCCTTTAGGCCAATGGACGCGGGCGATTTTGTAGGTTTTTCCAAACATTTCGATGGGGTCGCCGGGGGCGAGAGAACCGGCGAGTTCGCTGCCTAACGCGACCTGACCGGGGGGGACGGGAGGGTTGAACATTTTTTTGGGGGAGGCGAGGCGCAAGGGGGCTTCGCCGCGGATTCCTGTCAGGAGAATGTCGCGGTTTTTTTCGGGCCAGCGGATGCGCTTGGTCAGGCTGGGCTCCAGGTGATTGATGGTCGTGATGTCGGAGTTTACCAGGGTTTTGACATCGGATTCCGGGAGCGTCGTGTTTGGGTAATGGTCGAAGTGGAAAGATGCGAGGTCTTGTTCGGCGGAGAGGATGGTGATGTTGAATTGCTGGATGAGGGAACCTTTGCGCATGGACTCCGATAATTCGGCCAAACGGGCGCGGATTTCTTTTTCTTTTTCGGCCAAGGAGCGGGCGGTGGCGGCATCGTAAATTTGAAAAAGAGAGATCATTCCGACGACCCCGCCCGTGGCGATTGCGACGGCGAAAACGGCGAAAAAAAACTGCCACAGGCGGTAGCGGATTTCGCGGAAAACCAGAAGGGAAAGACCGAGTTTGCTCATGGTGATTTTGGGTAAATTTTTTTGGGAAGAGAACCCGGAAAACCCGGGCGCATTTCCTCTGCAACTCCACGAGGGGAATGTTACTTCCAAAGCCAAATTTTTCAACCTAAAAAAAGAAGCCAGGCCGTATCGGTTTGCGCAAGTCGTTGTCTTGATGCGGGTTGGGGCATTCGTCCGAAATGTTGAGAAACAGCGATTCACGATGCGGCAACCCGCTGGAACGACCGCTTCTTCCTGCGTCCAGCCCATCTTGGAATGTCTCATCGAACTTGTCTTTTTGCTCCAGTGCCCCGTTGTCAGCCCGAACGAGCGATCGCCCGATAGCTCCTTGGGCTTCCGCCTTGCCCTGAACCAAAAATCCATCGTTCTAAGCG
>DYNR01000471.1 GCA_020720945.1 Chthoniobacter flavus
GGGTCTTTTGCGTGTTTTTCCCAAGCCTTTGCAGCCCAATTGATTGCAGAGATTCACAGCAGTTATCTCACAGATTCAGGAAAAGAAAAAAATCCTGCGATTCGATGAAAAAAAATCGGGACCACGATATCGTCGTAACGGGAATCGGAATAGTTTCGGCAGGGGCGGCTGATGCCGAGAGATTGTGGGAATTGGCGCAAAAAGGGGAATCGCCCGCGAAGGTCCAAGATTTTCCTGGAAACGAGGGAATGCCGCCACTGGCAGTGTGCGCCGTGAGCGAATCCTTGGATGGCATCCCAGGAAAACGCCGCGCGCACCGCAGGGACCGATGCACGCAACTGGCCCTGCTCGCCGCTTCGAGAGCTTGGGCGAATGCGGGGTTCACGGTGGGGGCGAATCCAGACGGAAAACGAATCGGCGTCGTGGTAGGAAGCTCGCGTGGCCCCGTCAGGAAATGGGTAGAAGCCTGCAATCTCGAAGAAAAAAAAGTTTTGCCTTCGCTCGCAGCGGAATCGACATTCGCCTGTTTGCACGGCAGCGTGGCGGGAATGCTGGGGGCGAGCGGCATCGCTTACACAGTCTCAACCGCTTGTTCTTCAAGTGCTTACGCGATTGCGCTGGCAGCCGAACACCTCGCGACTGGAGCGGTTGATGTAGCCGTGGCGGGCGGGGCGGACTCGCCTTTGCACGGCGCGATCGCCCGCCAGTTTTTATCGGCAGGCATCTTGGATCCCTCGCTACCTCCTTCGCCAGTTTGCCGTCCATTCGACAAAACGGCACAAGGGACTGTGCTTGGCGAAGCTGCAGGATTTTTGATTTTGGAAAAACGGGGTTCGGCGATGCGGCGGAACGCAGAAATTTTGGGAGAACTCGGAGGATGGGGACTGGCGGGAGACTGCGGCGCAGAATCTGCCGAATCCGCCGGCTTCGGCGCTTTGGACGGTGCCTTTCAAACCGCACTATCCACCGCCGGAGAAACGGTCGCAAACATCGCTTACCTGAACATGCACGGGACGGGAACCCGATTGAACGACACCAAAGAAATGCAGTGGGCTACCGCACTCGAACAAGTGCGAAAAAACCCTTTGCCATGCGGTTCGACAAAAGCCGTCACGGGGCACTGCTTGGGTGCTACGCCTGTTTTGGAAGCGGTGTTATGCTTGCTCGCAATGAAAAAAAAGACGGCACCTCCTAGCGCAAATTGCAGCGACCCCGCCGAATGCGCACCGGCGGGATTGATCGTCGGTGAGAGCCTCCCTTTAGGCGAAGGGGTGGCGGTGAGCAACTCGTTCGGATTTTGGGGCTCTGGCGCATCGCTCCTTTTCCGGGCAACC
>DYNR01000472.1 GCA_020720945.1 Chthoniobacter flavus
AAGATTTCCACCGAAAGCGGCCTTCATTGTTCCCAAAACGAAAAATCGCGCATCCCCGCCATCCCCGCAACCATCGAATCGGGAAACACTTGCTTGCGCGTGTTGAAGTGCGTGGCGATTTCGTTGTAATACCCCCTGGCAAGCCCGATTCGATCTTCTGTATCCGCGAGCTCTTTTTGCAATTTCAAAAACATCTCGTTGGCTTTTAGTTCGGGATAACTCTCCGCCACCGCTACCAACCGACCCGCCGCCGGCGCATAAAAATCACTCCCCGCCCCTGCCGCACGCAATCCCGCCAACTCGCATTGCGCTTCCCCCTCATGCCCGGCATACCCTTTGACCACCTGCACCAAATTCGGAACTAAATCGAACCTCCGCTTCAACAACACATCAATCTGGGCCCACCCTTGCCTGACCCGCTGCCGCAAATCAACCAAGCTATTATACACAACCCACACCCAAGAAATCCCCCAAAACCCCAAATAAACCAACGCCCCTCCCCCGCACAAACCCCATGCCTGAGCAGCAGAAAACCCTAGCGAATTCCCCAAAAAAAACAACGGGGCAACCGATAGCACCAACCCCAAAAACACCCACCCGTTCCGCCTCCACTTCATCCCAAAAACCACCGCTTTTTCTCTCTTTGTCCCAATCAAAAACACGGGGGCATGGCTGTCTTTTGCTATTTCTGGCGCAACAATATCTTCCCGCTCCCGCGCCTGCCCAACCAAAAAAACGCGCTCCTGCAAACGGATGGCTTCTTCGCTGAACTGCCGCCGACCGACGCTATCAGCGATCGCGGGGCTTCCGCATTTCCCGTAATACAACGGATCCGACGGACCGCACTCTTGAGAAAAAACGGAAGTCGCCTGCACCTCGGCTCCCTCCGGACGCACGAGCACTGCACCACATTCGTCCCGCAAATAAAACGGCACCATCTCCGTGCCCCCCGCAACCTTCTTCCACCCGCTCTCCTTGCGCGTCCTCGTTTGCTGCTTGCCCTGCGAATCGGTTGTCGTTTCAACAATCGTCCTCTCCCATTTCTCCGAAACTGCCCAAGAATAATACACGCTGGCTTCTTCGGCCAAATAAGAAACGAGCGGCTGCCCACATTCTGCCTCCCCTTCTAATTCGACCAACCCGATAAAAACTCCGGTTGTTTTTGAAGTGGGCAACCCGTCCAGCAACCGCCACCGCCGCGCTTCTCGGAACGACCCAAACAAACACAGCACCCCGAACAAAAAACCTAGAGAAACAACGGCGACCAGTTCCATAGGTAAAGGAAAAACCTCACACGAATTTCCCGGGGTTGAGCAACCCTTGCGGATC
>DYNR01000192.1 GCA_020720945.1 Chthoniobacter flavus
GAATACTGAATTCTGAATACTGGAAAAGGAACCACAGAGACGCAGAGGCACGGAGACGAGGAAGAAGAGGTGGGGAGGAGGGGGAAGGATGAAACTTGAAAGCTGAAAGCTGAAAGCTGAAGGGGAGAAGACAAGGAAAATTGAAAAAGGAAAAAGTGGGGGGAGATTCTGACTCCTGAATACTGAATTCTGAATACTGGAAAAGGAACCACAGAGACGCAGAGGCACGGAGACGAGGAAGAAGAGGTGGGGGGGGAGATTCCTTGCGGTCGGCAATCGAATCGTCGTCAGATTCTTGAATGCTGGTATTGTGCGCAATTTGTGGGGCTTTCTTCCTGTAATAGGGTGGACAAGCGCGGGTTGTTTTGTGTAGAAGAATCCGATGGATCGTTGGATTTTGTTGTTTGCAAGTGCGTGTTATGCCGTGAGTTTTCTTTACACGGTTTATGCTATTCGTTGCAGGCACTTTCAACCGCCGAAAATCAACCTTTTGCTCTCTGGCGCAGGGTTCGGATTTTTGAGCGTTTATCTGTATTTTCGGGGGCAGACGGAGGGGGCTTGCCCGTTGACGAGCCTTTCTGATGTGCTGGTGTTTCTGGCGTGGGCGACTGTGCTGATTTATTTGCTAATCGGGGGGACTTATCGGTTGTCGTTGATGGGGGCGTTCACAGCGCCGTTGGTTTTGTTGCTTTTGGCGGTTGCGTTTTTTTTGGGTGAGGGGAGGCTTGCCGCGGGACCTGGTTTGGCTGCGGCGAATCCGATGGTCGAGTTGCATGCCGCGCTTTCTTTAGTTGCTTACGGGGCGTTTGGTTTGGCTGCGGTTGCCAGCGGGATGTATTTGTTGCAGGAGCGATTGCTCAAGAAACATCGCATTTCTTCTTTGATGTATAGTCTTCCTCCGATCCAAGCACTTTCTGATGCGAATTTCCGCCTTTTGGTTGCCGGTTTTTTGCTTTTGACGCTTTCGTTTTTTGCTGGGATGGCCGCGCAGATGCCGGTGGGAGGAATGAAGATTCTTGCTGCGGTTTTGATTTGGTTTTTTTATGGGCTTTTGCTTTTTCGGAGAATGCGCAAAGGGATTTCACCGCGGATGCAGTCGGTTTGGACGCTCGGGATTTTTCTATTCGTCATCGGGACGCTTCCTTTTATTTATTACTGGTCATCGGGAGGCGGTGGACGATGAATATTTTGTGTGCAGGGATTAACCACCGGTTGGCTCCGGTGGAGGTCAGGGAGCGGTTTGCGGTGGGAGAACCGGAGATGCCGCAAGTGCTCCAAAAGTTGCGGGGCATTGACGGGACGGCGGGGGTCGTGGTTCTTTCCACCTGCAACCGGGTGGAGTTTTATGCTGCCACGATTTGCCCGAGTCGGATGCTGGCATCTTTGCGCGGGTGGTTGCAGGAGCGTTCGCCGATCGAAGCACCGCTTTACGAATATCACATGCCGTTGAGCGTGAGGCATTTGTTTCGGGTTTCGTGCGGTTTGGATTCCATGGTAATCGGGGAAACCGAGATTCTCGGACAGATCAAAAAGGCGTATTCGATGGCGGGGGAAGCGGGGTCGGTTTCGGCGCATTTGCACCGGTTGTTTCAGGGTGCGTTTCGTGTTGCAAAGGCGGTCAGAAGCCAGACTTGCATCACTCGGGGAGCGACTTCCGTGGGGGCGGTGGCGGTCGAACTCGCGCAGAAAATTTTTGGGGATTTGAGCGGGCGCAAAGTCATGATTTTGGGGGCAGGAGAAACCAGCGAAAGGACGGCCAAGAGCTTGCTTTCGCGGGGGGTTCACAGCGTGATCGTATCGAACCGGACTTTTTCTCGCGCCGCAAAACTCGCGGAAGAAATAGGGGGGATGGCCATCCCATTCGACCAATGGCAAAATGTTTTTGACGAGATCGACATTCTTATCGGTTCGACGGGGGCGCCGCATCCCGTTATCACCCGAGAAAAATTGCAGCCTATGATGGACAGGCGATGCGACCGCCCGCTTTTCGTGATTGATTTGGCCGTTCCTCGCGATGTGACGGCAGATGTGAACGAAATCGATGGCGTTTTTCTTTACGACATAGATTCGTTGCAAGAGATTGCCAATGAGACGCTAGAAATTCGGAGGCAAGAGGTGGTGCGATGTGAAGAAATGATCGATGCTCATGTGGGGGAATATGTTCGTTGGCTCGGCCGGGCGGGGGATTTTGCCGGGGTTCCAGGGAGGGACGAGGAAGAGAAGGAAGAAAAGCGGGCGGCGGGGGAAACTTTGAGAGGAGCGTGCAAATGAAAATTGTGGTTGGGACGCGGGGTAGCGAGTTGGCATTGGCGCAAGCCCGGATGGTGGAGCGAAAAATTTTGGCGGCATTTCCCGGGATGCAAGTGGAACAAAAAATTATCCACACGCGGGGGGACCAGCGTCTGGACTTGAGTTTGCAGAATACGGGGGCACTGGATAAGGGGCTTTTTACCAAAGAGTTAGAGGTTGCATTATCTTGTCGGGAGATCGATTTGGCCGTCCATAGCCTCAAAGATTTGCCGACGGGATTGCCGGGCGAGTTTCGGGTTGGGGCCATTTTGCCGAGGGAAGACCCTGCGGATGTGCTCGTGAGCAAGAGAGGTCGGGTCGGGGAAGGAAAAGAAGTTTTCCGGGTGGCGACTAGTAGCCCGAGGAGGGCGTTGCAGTTGGGTGAGCAGCTTGCGGGAGAAGGCAGGCGAATCGTCATTCGAGAAATCCGGGGGAATGTTCCGACCCGTTTGCGAAAGTTGCAGGGTGATCCGGAACTTGATGGGGTTGTTCTCGCTTTTGCGGGGCTGCGGCGGTTGGGGATTTGCGACGAGGCAGGCGAGTCCTTGTTTCCCGTCGAGTTTGCGTCGTTGCGGGTGGAGCGGTTGCGGGGGATGCTGCCGGCACCGGGGCAGGGGGCGGTTGCTGTGGAAATCCGTTCGGATGACGAAACGACGGCGGGGGTGGTGCGGGCGCTCCATTGTGGCGAAACAGCGATTTGCGTCGAGACCGAGAGGCTATTGTTGCAGGAGTTGGGAGGAGGTTGCCATCTCGCTTTGGGAGCCAAGGCAGAAATTCGGGAAGGGCGGTTGTTTTTGGATGCGGTTTATTACCCGGATGCCTCGCTGGAGCGGGTGTTGCGCGGTAAAGCTGAAGTTGCTGTCGGAGAGGCAGATGTTGCCGTTCGCTCCGTCAAAAATCACTGGAATTTATGAAAGAAAAAAAACGGGGAATCTGTTATTTGGTGGGGGCGGGGCCTGGGGATCCCGGGCTTTTGACGATCAAGGCAAAAGACTGCCTTTCTCGTGCGGAAGTCGTTGTTTACGACTATCTTTCCAACCCCGAGTTTTTGCGGTTTGCGCCGGAATCGGCAGAGGTTCTTTATGTGGGAAAAAAAGCGGGGGCGCACACGCTCAAGCAAGAGGAAATCGACAAACTTTTGGTCGAGAGGACCGGGCAAGGAAAAATCGTAGTTCGCCTCAAAGGCGGCGACCCGTTTCTTTTTGGCAGGGGAGGGGAGGAGGCCGAAGCGTTGGTAGATGCGGGGTTGGCGTTTGAAATTGTCCCTGGAGTTTCATCTGCAATTGCGGGGCCCGCTTATGCGGGGATTCCCGTCACACACAGGGACCACAATGCGATGCTCACGATTTTCACGGGCCATGAAGAACCGGGCAAGGAGGCTTCCGGGGTCGATTGGAAGGCGGTGGCTACCGCGCCAGGAACGAAGGTTATGTTGATGGGGGTGGAGCGCATGGCATTGGCATCCAAGGAGTTAATAGCGCACGGGATGTCGCCCGAAACTCCTGTCGCAATGGTGCGGTGGGCCAGCACTGGCAGACAAGAAACGCTCGTTAGCGATGTCGCCCATGTTGCCGCCGAAATAGAAAAAAAGAAATTCGCGGCACCTGCCGTTGCCGTTTTTGGTGGGGTTGTCGGTTTGCGCGAACGGTTGAACTGGTTTGAAACGCGCCCGCTTTTCGGAAAAAGAATCGCGGTGACGCGCACCCGCCAACAGGCGGGAGAGTTGGTCGATTCCCTGCGCGTGCTTGGGGCGGATGCCTACGAACTTCCGACGATCCGCATCGAGCCAGCGCCGAATCGAAAAGAGTTTTACGAATTGGTCGCCGATGCCCACACTTACGATTGGCTTGTTTTTACTAGCCCGAATGGAGTGGACGCATTTTTTCGGGTTTTTTACGAGATTTTCGATGATGCGAGGTGTTTGGGGATGACGCAAATTGCAGCGATTGGGCCTGCGACGGCAGCGCGGGTGCGGCATTATCGTTTTGCGGTCGATGTCATGCCAGAGCGTTATATCGCAGAAGAAATCATCGAAGCGTTGCAGGAAAAAAACAGCGTGGAAAACCTGAAATTTTTGTTGCCCCGTGCAGAAAAAGCGCGTGAGGCATTGCCTGATGCGTTGGCCGGATTGGGGGCAATCGTTGATGAAGTTGTCGCTTACCGGACGGTTCCCGAGACGGAAGATGTCAGCGGCGGGATGCGGCGGTTTCGGGAAGAGGGTGCGGATTTTGTCACTTTTACCAGTTCTTCGACGGCGGAGAATTTTCACGCTTTGGGTTTGCCGTGGCCGGAAGGTTGCAAAACCGCGAGCATCGGGCCGATCACTTCAAATACCTTGCGCGAGTTCGGGTATTCCGTCGATGTGGAGGCGCAAGACTATGATATTCCGGG
>DYNR01000473.1 GCA_020720945.1 Chthoniobacter flavus
CCTCCTCAAACCCGTGAAATTTCCATCTCAAACCGCGTTTCCCTCGCTCATACGCTCTAAGTCCGACAGACTCCTGGCTTTTTGATGGATCCGTTGTTCTGCGTTTTTAGAACGCGATGTTTGCGCGGATTCCCAAGACCAGTGCGTTTGAGAGGTCGCTGGCACCACCGGGGTTGATTACATATTGGAGGTCGGGCTGGAGGGTCATCCATTTGGTCACTTGCATTTGGTAGGTCGCTTCCAAAACCATTTCTGCGCCGACTCCGGTGGATCCTTCCGCTAGCATCGCATCGCTCGCAGTAGAGCCGACTTGTGCGTAAGCGAAACCGAGGCCGATCGTGTCGTTATCTCTTCCCGGGATTAACCCTTTGTAGCTGAAGCCGGTATCGAAGTAAAAGTTGATGAAATTCCTGTCGCCGTTTTGGTATGCGAGCCGGCCGAAGAACCCTAGGCCTTGGTCCGAGAGTTCTGGCGTTGAGGGAGTTACCGTTTTTTTACCCGCTTGTTTCACGGGGTTTTTCCCTTCGTTTTTTTCTGGAGCGGGGGTGACGGAGGATTCTCGGAACAACATCTGATCGAGGACGGCGTAAACGCCGTAATTTCCTGAATTTGTTGAAGATGCCAAAGTATTGGCGAGATTGCCGCTTTGGGCCCAGAAGCCGAGTTTGGCTTGTCCTGGAAGTCCCGTTTCTCCCTCCGCGTGGTTCCAGCGCGATTGGGCCTCGTTCATAAAGAGGAGGCCGTTTTGCCCGTTTAGCGCCCAGCGAAAGCCGTGGCGGTTGATGTCTTGGTCATACACATTTCCTTGGAAGACAGCCGATTGGAAAGTGAACCACTCGACCGGCGACACGGAACCGCGGATGCCCAGCGTGCCCATCGGGAACCCGGGGCCACCCGCTGGCAAATTCATGTAAAGGAAAGCCGGCCATCCGAAAGTTCCGTTGATGAATAAGCCCGAGTAGTCGGAAACGACGAAGTCCGAGTCCGCCGTGATTTGCCCCAAGCGGATGGAAACTTTGTCGTCCCACGCTTTTTGTTCCAGCCATAGTTCCAGCATCCGGACGGTCGGAAGTGCCGCTATGTTTGAAATGGTGAAGAAATTGCCGACCAGTTCTTGGCTCGCATCTTTTCCGCTCGACCAGAGCCAAGTCGTGTTCAAAGTCGCCCCCTTCCAGCCTGCCAATTTTTCCAAATCCAGTTCTAATCCGAAATCCAGCAAGCCTGTATAGACGGTTCCAGTGGAAAGACCGCCTGTTGTGTTTCCCCAGACTTCAGCCGTGTAGCTGCCGTAAATTTCTGCGCCAGCGTCTTGCAGTGTTGGGCGGA
>DYNR01000015.1 GCA_020720945.1 Chthoniobacter flavus
TCTCAGTGCGCACCGTTGGTGCTGGAAATCCCTCATGGTAGCCAAAAAACTTTCTGGCTCGTTGCCTTGACTACCCGGTCTGCCCCTGTTGGGGCGGAAAAGCCCTCACGGTAGCGGATCCCTGTTCTCCACCGCTCCTTTGGATCAAAAACCTTGTCCGATCAGATAAACGGAACCTCCTTCAAACCAACGAGTTCCGCGCAACGGTAACACCATGCCCGCCGTGGTCGCCCCACAAACCACCTCCCCGTTTTCTCGCACGATTTCAGAACAGAGATTTTTCACGGCAACAAAACCACTCGACCGATAAACCGCTTCCGCCCCAAAAAGAAGCAGGAAAGAAAAGCCTCGTTCTTGGCTCCAATCAGCCACTTCTGCGACCATCTCGCGCACCAACCCGCGCCCCCGATATCCCGGATGAACGCAAACTTCCGAAAGCCCCCCAACTGCAAAAAATTCCCCCTCCACACGCACCCTCTTTTCGTGCAATGCGCAATGCGCCACGAGTTTCCCCTCATCCCTTACCAGCCAACGATGCTGCGGCGCTTCTTTGCAGTAACGCCCCCGCCGAAAACATTCGTCTGAAAAACAAAGGCACAGCAACTCCCTCAACTCGCCATCAAGGCAAGCATCCACCGCATCATCCCGCAAAGGCCCAGAAAACAGCAAACTTCCCCGCCCCCCGCTCATTCGCTCGCAGACCAAAACACCTCAAACGCTTTTGCCCAATCCCTCGTCTCAACCTTCGCCCTCGCCGCCGCCCCCATCCGCCCACGCAATCCCTCATCGCCCGCCAACGCCAAAATCGCCTCCGTCAATTCCCCGACATCCAATGCGCGGGTGACAAACCCATCCTCCCCGTTCGCCACCAGATCCCGCGGCCCCCCCATGTCGCTCACGATGCAAGGCAACCCGCACGCCTGCGCCTCGATGATCACATTCCCAAAAGTATCGGTCGTGCTAGGAAAAGCGAAAATATGGGCGGACGCATACGCCGTTGCCAGCACCTCCCCCCCCAATGCCCCCGTGAAAATCGCGTCAGGAATCAACACCTTCATCTCTTTCAAATAAGGCCCATCCCCCACGAAAAGAAACCGTATTTTTCCTCCCTTCCGTTCAATTTCTCTCGATGCCGCGACCAAAATATCCAAGTTCTTTTCCTTGGAAATCCGGCCGACAAACAAAACGCCAACCTCGTCATCCCGCAACCCCCGCTCGCGCCAAAAACTCTCTTTTTTCTTGGAAGGATGAAACAAAACCGTATCCAAACCACGCGGCAAAATCCGCAACCTCTCGGCGGGAATCCCCCTCTGCTCCCACCCTTGCCGATAATCCTCGGAATTGACATACACGATTTCTTGGCGGGAATAAAACCACCGCATGAAATTCCATGTAAGCGTTTCCATGAAAGCATCATCCGTCAAAATGCCGACATACTGCGGGAAATCCGTGTGGTAAATGCTGACGCTGGGCAACCCGAGCAACTCGGCCGCTAAAAGCGCGGTCAAACCCATCGGCCCCGGCGTGCTGATGATCACTTCGCTCACGCCCTCTTGCACAAGCCAGTCGAGGATCAGCAGGACGGGCGGGAAACTCAACCTCTGCAATTCGTATTCGGGCAACTCGAAATCGCCAACGGGAAGGAAATTTTGGATGGGCACCCCAGGGATGGAAACCTCCGAACGCGATGTCACCACGACGATGTCGTGCCCCGCCGCAGCTCCCGCCGCCGCCATTTTTTGAATCGTCGTGGAAACCCCGTTGATGTCATCCAAAGTATCCGTGAACCACGCTCTTTTTTTATTTTCCAAACAAGGGGCCAAATCCCCTGCCACCGCCAAACTGATCGCGCGCAACCGTTTGCGCGGCGTCATGCGAAAGGCGTGCAGATACGGGGAAAGCAATGCGGCGAGGGGAACGAGCGGCGCGACGGTCTGGATGCTTTCCAGGATTTTCCCAGAAGAAATCTGCTGGATAAACTGGCAAAAAAAACGGTAAGCCAACTGCCCGGAAACGAGCTCCGCCATGAGGAATGCCCTCCTCTCCGGCTCCTCGACCCCACTGGTCGCCCGCGCCAAAGATGCCTTCATCGCCGGTTGCGAAAAATACGCGGACAGCTCTTTCCAAAGCGAGTTTTGCCCCGCCTTGGCAATCTCGAAAATCTTCCCGCTGGCAATGCCGAGCGCCAAAAAACCCAGCTTCTCCACCACGGAAAATTCCGTGGGGTCTTTGCCCTCCATAAACCGGTTGAACCCTTTCTCCAGCAAATGGATACCCGGATCTTTGCTGTTGAGTTCAAACTTGCTTTTCGCAAAAGAAAACGCGGTTTTATACGATGCGTGCGCCATCCGCGACGGGTTCCCCGCCTCCCCTCCCACCCCGCACTCCCCTTCCCGGACTGCACGCAAAAATGACGCGGCATCTCCAGCGCCCCCGACTTCCGTCCATGTCTCCCCGGCAAAAAGCCCCGCGCTATCATCCGAACCGCCAACAAACACTTTCTCCCACGCTCGCCCATGCGTAGGTTCCACCCCTGTCTCTTCGGCAAACCGGACGATTTTCTCTTCGGTCAACCCCCGCAAAATGTATTGTGCTGCCTCCGACAAGACCTTCGCATATTTCCCGTTGAGCCCCTCGAAGTGGCGGAACAACAATACGAGTTTCTTGAAATGGGCGGGCGTGAATTTTTCATCCAAACCGTGGAGAGGGTGCGCGACGGCGTGCGCGATCTGCCTCTCAAAAAGCAATGCCTGCAAATGGTATAAGTTGGAACGGACCGCCTGGATGTCCTCATGGTCGCGCTCGTTGATCCCGTAAACCAGCAAATGCACCTTGCAATGATCTTCGGGAAAATGCGCAAACACTTCTTCGCTCAAAAAAACTCCGGGACGCTCCGCAACCCGCAAACACCCTTCAATCGTGTTGTGGTCGGTGATCGTAAAAAAATCCATGCCGCGTTTGCCGACGCAAGTTTCGTAAAGCTCGGAGGGCTCGGCGCAACTGGCGGGAAAATCGAGTTTTCTCAACACCCAATCTGCCGCCAGCGCGCTGTGTTTACTGTGCAGATGAAGGTCGGCGCGGGCGTTTTTTTTCATGGGAATTGGGCGTGGGTTCGTTGCTGGTCGATCCAAGAGATATAGGTCATGGCTCTCCGCCCTGCAAGTGCCCTTTCGATGCACCGCAAAGCGTGGGCCCGTATGTGCGGGTAATCCCAGTCGGGCGGGTGCAACCCGATGCGGACGAGCGGTGCCTCTTCCAACCAAGCCAACAGCAAGCTGTTCCACCCTAAACTGCACGCCCTCCGCCACCCCGCCCGGACGCTGTAACACAAACTCTGCGAAGGATAAAACCCGCCCCCTTCCTTCAAATCCCAAACGCCGGAAACCGTCGTCGTGTAATCGAAGGAAAATTTTTTCACACCCTCGCGCGCCCCCTCTCCCATCAACCATGCGGGAGCGATGAATCCCCGCGGCACCTCGCCCAACGCTCCCGTCATTTCCTCGACCCCGCGCCCCAACAACTCGCAGGCTTTTTCTTCGCTCAAATCGAAAAACTCTCCCTCGCCTGCCGTGTAGCGAGTCGCGATCATTTTTTCGACTCCCCGCTGTTCGTGCCCGGCCATCCTCTGGTGATAATATCCGTGCAATACGGCCTCGTGCCCCCCGGAAACTTCTCCTTTCACCCAGCCGCAAAAATCTTTGTCGGTAAACGCCGGGTCGCTTTTGTGTCGGTCGGGAATGACGAGCAAGGATGCCACGCCCGCCCCGGCATCGCGGATGTCTGCCAGCATCCGCCCCGTAGTCTCCCTCGTTTTCGGGCAAACATCATGGATGGAAACAACCACCGCAGAAATCGTCGGGAAAAGCAATCTTTGGGTTTGATATTTTGCTGGTTTCGGGTGATTGTTGCCGTATTTCATCATGTCAGATTCACAGAATAACTCACAACAAGACAACAAACGCAAACCTAATCCGGGGCAGGAACCGCAAATGAACTGGCGCGGTCTCGCGTTATTTATCGCCGCTTTTTCCCTGATCGGCGCGGCATTTCTCTACCGAGGCAACAACATGGTCCGCATCGATGACCTCCCCTACAACCAGTTCCTCAACGAACTCGACCAAGGTGCCATCGTGGCATCCGCCGAGCAACCGCTGAAAATCGTTGTCGAAGAAGGGAGCAAAACAGAAACAATTTCTGGCTATTACAAAAAGAAAGCACCAGAAACGGGACAGGACTCCGCCACACAATTCCGCACCCCGGTCTTGCTCTCCTTCCAAGGAAAAGACCTCGTCTCCGCCTTGGAACAAAAAGGGGTCGCCTACACGATCGTCCCGGAATCGAACCTCTTGGCATCGACCCTCATCGGCCTCATCCCCATCCTCCTGTTCCTCGTCATCCTCTATTTTTTCTTCCGCTCACAAATCAAAATGGCTGGGCGCGGCGCAATGAGCTTCGGAAAAAGCAAGGCGCGGATGCTCAACCAAGACAACAACAAAATCACTTTCAAGAATGTGGCTGGCGTGGAAGAGGCAAAAGAGGAAGTCCAGGAGTTGGTGGATTTCCTCAAGGACCCGAAACGCTTCCAAAAACTCGGCGGGCGCATCCCGAAAGGCGTCCTCATGATCGGCCCTCCGGGAACGGGCAAAACCCTGATCGCCCGCGCCATCGCGGGGGAAGCCGATGTCCCGTTTTTTTCCATCAGCGGCTCGGATTTTGTGGAGATGTTTGTCGGGGTCGGCGCATCCAGGGTTCGCGATATGTTCGAGCAAGGCCGCAAGAGCGCCCCGTGCTTGATTTTTATCGATGAAATTGATGCGGTCGGTCGCCACCGCGGGCACGGCTTGGGAGGCGGGCACGATGAACGGGAGCAAACGCTCAACCAGCTTTTGGTGGAAATGGACGGCTTCGACACCCAAGACGGTGTCATCATCATCGCCGCGACAAACCGCCCGGATGTCCTCGATCCCGCACTCCTGCGCCCCGGCCGCTTCGACCGACAAGTCACCGTCTCGCTCCCCGATGTCAACGGGCGCGAACAGATTTTGCGCGTCCACGCAAAAAAAGTAAAACTCGCGGAAGGCGTTGATCTCGCGGTCATTGCACGCGGGACTCCCGGCTACTCGGGCGCGGAACTCGCCAATGTCCTCAATGAAGCCGCCCTCTTGGCCGCCCGCCGCGGACTCAAAGCAATCACCATGGCGGAACTCGAAGAAGCCCGCGATAAAGTCCGCTGGGGCAAGGAACGCAGGTCGATGGCCATGAGCGAACGCGAAAAAGTCAGCACCGCATGGCACGAATCGGGACACGCCCTCCTCAATGTGATTTTGGAGCACACCCACCCTCTCCATAAAGTCACGATCATCCCGCGCGGCCCCTACCTCGGAGCGACGATGTATCTGCCCGTCGGCGACAAGTATTCAACCCAACAAAAAGAGGCGCTGGATTCTCTGGTGGTCATCATGGGAGGACGGATCGCGGAAGAAATGTTCACCAAAGATATTTCAAACGGTGCTTCGGGCGACATCAAACAGGCGACTTCCCTCGCCCGCAAAATGGTTTGCGAATGGGGGATGAGCCGCTTGGGCATGGTCGGCTTCGGCGAAGCCAGCGAACATGTTTTCTTGGGCCGCGAAATGGGACGCCAAAAGGAATACAGCGAAAACACGGCGCAACTGATCGACATGGAAATCAAACGCCTGATCGATGAAGCCTACTCGCGGGCGCAAACCTTGCTGGGAAAAAATCGGAAATCCGTGGCTGCCATCGCCAAGGCTCTCCTGGAATACGAAACCTTGGATGCCTCCCACATCCACGAACTCTTGGAGCACGGAAAAATCAAAACTCCCCCGGTGAATACCAGCAAACCGCCCCCGCTGCCTCCGGAACCCTCGGAGTCACCTTCCAAAACAATCCCAAAACCGGATCGCAATTTGCCGGAAGGCGGGCTGCCCGCACCTTCGCCGGCATAAACCTCTCCCCTGCTTTCCTCAAAAAATGAAAGTTCTCGTCTTGCTGAGCGGGGGGATGGATTCTGTTTCCGCCCTCCACTTTGCCGCAAAGGAACACGAAGTCGTGGCCGCCGCCTGCTTCCACTACGGGGCAAAACACAACGACCGAGAACTCCTCTTCGCCCGCCGCCAAGCGGATTTGTTGGGCGTCCGCTCCTACCTCATCCGCCTACCATTTGTCGGAGAGGAATTTGCTTCGGATTTGCTGGAAAACGGAGGGGCGATCCCAGACGGCCACTACGAGGAATCCACGATGAAACAGACCGTCGTCCCCTTCCGCAACGGCATCCTGCTTTCGGTGGCGGCGGGCCTGGCGGAAAGCAAAGGCGCTTCGGGTGTCGTCATCGCCGCCCACTCGGGAGACCACGCGATTTACCCGGATTGCAGGGAAGATTTTATGCGCCCGATGGCGGAGGCAATCCGCTCCGGCACTTATGCGCAAATCGCTGTCCTACGCCCGTTTATCTCGATGACAAAAGCGGAAATCGCCCGCGTCGGCCACGGCTTGGGCGTGGACTTTTCCCAAACTTGGTCGTGCTACAAAGGCGGGGAAACCCACTGCGGCACTTGCGGCACTTGCGTCGAACGCAGGGAAGCGTTTCTCCTTGCGGGCATCCCCGACCCCACCGCATATCTCCAAACCTCCCCCCTCCCTCAAAAACCGCGAGAATGCTGATCTCGGAAATTTTTTATTCGATCCAAGGCGAAGGCTCTCTCGCCGGCATCCCTTCGGTTTTTATCCGCACGAGCGGATGCAACCTGCGCTGCCGCTGGTGCGACACCCCTTACGCATCATGGCACCCCGAAGGCGTGGAACTCTCCGTCGAATCGATCCTAGCCGAAGCGCAAAAATTCCCTTCCCGCCACTGCGTCCTCACCGGCGGCGAACCTCTTCTCGCCCGCGATATCCACCTTCTCGCCAACGCGTTACACGCCAACGGATTCCACATCACCATCGAAACTGCCGGCACCATCCCACCAAAAAACATCGCCTGCGACCTGGCATCCATCAGCCCTAAATTAAAAAACTCGACTCCGCTCCCCTCCGAAAACCAAAGCTCTTGGCGGGAAAAACACGAGTCCCTCCGCCTCAACCCCGAAGCGCTAAACGCATGGTTCTCCGCCTACCCCTGCCAGTTCAAGTTCGTCGTTTCTTCTCCGGACGACTTGCCGGAAATCCGTTCCGTCCTTTCCCTCCTCTCCTCCCCCCCTCTCCCGCAAACCGTCCTCCTGATGCCGGAGGGCCGCACCGAAAAAGAAATTCACAACCTCTCCCTTGAAATCGTAGAAACCTGCAAGGCAACGGGATACCGTTTTTGCGACCGCCTCCACATCCGGCTTTTCGGAAACCGACGCGCCGTGTGATTTTTCTCCCTCTCCACTTCTTTCCCCTGCCGTGAAACGCCGTTCCCGTGAAATCAATGTCTTTTCGCTCTCCGCGATCGACCTCTTCGCTTGCGCCATGGGCGCGTTCCTCCTGCTTTCGCTCATCCTCTTCCAGTATTACCTAAAAGCCCACAACGCCCCGCCCGCTCCCCCCGTTGACCAAACGGCAAAACTCGAAGAACAGGTCGCCCAATACCAGGCCTCCCTCGATTCCGCCCAAACAAAAATCCTCCGTCTCCAAGAGGCTTTGGAACAAGCCAAAGAAGCCTTAGAAAACAAAAAAACCGAAGCCTCCCGCAACCGCCAACTGGCGTTTCTCGGCATCACCACAACCGCAAAATCTTTCGTCATCCTCCTCGATATGTCCAAGAGTATGAAGGACTACGAAAAGATTGTCCAAAAAACTACCGACGAGATCCTCTCGCAAATGGACGCCTCCTACCGCATCCAGATCATCGGTTTTCAAGGGCACCAAGGAAATGCCGTCCCGCCCACGCTCACCCCTTGGCGACAGGCCGGACAAACCGCCCCGATGAACCCCGAAAACCTCTCTTCCGCCAAACGCTTCCTCTCCCGCGCAATCAAAGATTTCGATGGCGGAACACCTACTTTCATGGCTCTCCACGCCGCGCTCGATTACGACACCGATGCAATTTTTCTCCTCACCGACGGCGAACCGACCGATGTCCGCGAAGGCCCGGATATCGTTTCGCAAATCACCCGCAAAAATGCAGGAAAAAAGAAAATCTACACCATAGCCGTCGGCGACTACCGCAAAAATCCAAAATTCGTGACTTTCCTCGAATCTCTCGCAAAAGAAAACGGCGGCAAATTCCTCGGAATCAGCGATTAAAAGCATTCCAGAAATAAGCGGCAAACCGGCGAACCCCGCCCTCTTTTTTAGGTTTACTCTCCGCCCCTTTGCGTATAGTGTCCACCCGTTCGGGAAAAAAAACTCGCTCCCGTTCTTTTTCGGGGATGTAGCTCAAGGGTTAGAGCAGGCGGCTCATAACCGCTTGGTTGGGGGTTCGAATCCCTCCATCCCTACTTTTCCCGCTTTCAATAGCACCCGTTCCCTGTTAAAAATTCTACCATGCGCACCGCTGGACGAATTTTCTTTTTTCTCTGCCTCGTCGTCGCCGCTTCGGTTTTCTCTGTCCTAGTTTTTTTTCACGGATGGAGGACGGAACGGCTGGAAACTCTTGTCGCCAATGCGACCTTGGTCGATACCCCCGCAGGTTCTGTTGAAGTTTTTGATTCAGAAAAAAACAAACCCTGCCTAGTCGTCCTCCACGGCGGCGCGGGCGGCTACGACCAAGGTCTGGCCATCTCGGACTTCCTTTCCTCCGATTTTCGCATCCTTTCCCTTTCGCGTCCCGGCTACTTGCGCACCCCCCTCTCTTCCGGAATGTTGCCGGAACAACAGGCCGATCTGCTGGCTTCTCTCCTGCAAAAAAAAGGAATCGGACAAGCCGCCATCCTCGCGATGGGGGAAGGTGCCGCCCCCGCCCTCTACGCCCTAGTGCGACACCCCGACCTCTTTTCAAAAATCGTCCTCCTCTCCCCCGTCGCATTCCGCACCCCCGACAAAATCCCCGCCGAAACCGCCCTAGAAAATTTCTCCGGCGATATGGCTCTCTGGTTCTGCAACCTCTCCCTCTCTCTTTCCCCTTCTTCCTGCCTCCCCGCAATCCTCGAAACCGAAACTTCTTCCCCCCCCTACGAATGCTTCAAACGCTCCGCTTCCATCTGCTCCGAACCCGCTCAAATGGAATGGCTTAAAAAATTCTTCCTCTCCATCTCGCCTCTCAGCCCAAGAGAAATCGGCTGCAGGAACGACATCGTCCAAACCCGCGCCATCTTCGACATCCCTCTCTCCTCCGTCCGCATCCCCGCCTTGATCGTCCGCGGAGAATCCGATTCGATCACCTCTCCCGACAATACAAAAAAACTCCTCCAAAATCTCCCGCAAGCCCGCGAATTCGTGGCGGAAGGTGCCGGCTACATCTTGCCCGGCATCGGCTCTTCCCCCTCGCTCACCAAAGAAAAGATTCTGGAGTTTTTGCTTCCGGAACATTAAAAAGAGGGATTAGACCGCTATGGATTTTTTTGAACGACAGGAACTGGCCCGCAAACGCACGAAATGGATGGTCGTTTTGTTCGCCTTGGCGGTGCTGGCCATCACCGCGATTCTTTATGTTGCCGCAATCGCCATCCAGGGTGGCCCTTACTGGCAACCGGAAATTCTGGTCGCCGTCCTCCTCCTCGTCACCGTAGTCGTCGGCTTCGGCAGCTTGTTCAAAATCGCCCAACTCTCAAAAGGCGGTAGCGTTGTCGCTGAAATGCTGGGCGGCCAACTGGTGGACTTAAACACCACTGACCCTAAATTGCGGCAGCTTTTGAATGTCGTAGAAGAAATGTCCATCGCCTCGGGCGTCCCCGTCCCCTCCGTTTATGTGCTGGCAAACGACCCTTCGCTGAACGCTTTCGCTGCCGGGCATTCCACTTCGGATGCGGTCGTCGCCGTCACCCGTGGCTCGCTGGAACGCTTCACCCGCGAAGAACTCCAAGGGGTTATCGCCCATGAGTTTAGCCACATTTTGAACGGGGATATGCGCCTGAACATCCGTCTCATGGGCGTGCTCTTCGGCATCCTGTGCCTCGCGATGCTGGGACAAATTTTGCTCCGCTTCTCGTTCTACACCCGCCCCCGTTCGAGCGATGACAAAAATAGCGGTGCCATCGTTTTGGCGTTGCTCGGCATCGGAATCTCCCTTTTTGTCATCGGCTACATCGGCGTTTTTTTCGCAAAACTCATCAAAGCCGCCGTCAGTCGCCAACGGGAGTTTCTCGCAGATGCCTCTGCCGTGCAATTCACCAGAAACCCGGACGGCATCGCTTCGGCCCTGCACAAAATCGGTGGCGGTGGCTCGCGCATCGAAAGCCCTCACGCCGAAGAAGCCAGCCACATGTTTTTCGGAAACGGCTTGGGCGATGCCTGGGTTTCCTGGCTCGCCACCCACCCTCCCATCGAAGAACGAATCCGCGCCGTCGCCCCTCGCTTCGACCCCGCCTCCGTCAAAAAAATCCGCCCGCCAGAAATCCCGATGGACGGCAAGGCCGCCCCTGTCCGCAGGGATTGGCTCGGCCACGCCGGCGCCCCGCAAGAAAACCATCTAGCTCTCGCCGCTTCCCTCCTTTCTTCTTTGCCATCAACAAGTTCCGTTGCCGCCCACGAACTCCACGGCGCGGTCGCATTGGTTTATTCCCTCCTCCTGGACCCGGATCCCACCGTGCGGGAACGCCAATGGAACTCCCTGCAAATCGACGCGCAAACCCGCCAAGAAACCGAAAAACAGGCCGCTGAAAAACCGGGCCTGACCCACGAACAACAAATCACGCTCTTGGATTTGGCGGTCCCGACCCTCCGCCACCTTTCCCCCGACCAATACAAGCTCTTCCGAAAAAATGTTTCGGCGATGATTTCCGTGGACGGGAAAATTGACCTCTTCGAGTTCTTGCTGGAAAAAATTCTCGTCCGCCACCTCGACTCGTTCTTCAGCAAAAAACCACCTCCCCCCCCGCAATTCCGCTTTGTCGTCCCCCTCCTCCCCGAAGTGTCCGTGCTTCTCGCCGCACTCACCCAACTCGGCGGCGGCACCCCGGAAGAACAACGCGCCGCCTACGATGCCGGCACAATCGAACTCCTCGTAAAACCGGACGACCCCGCCCTCCGCAAACCAGAAAAAGTATCGCTCGGCGATGTCGGCGCGGCCTTGGACCGCGTCGCTTCTGCCACGCCCAATGTGAAACGACTGATCCTGACCGCCTGCGGGCAAGCCGTCATGCACGACAAAAAAGTCACGACCGGAGAAGCGCAACTCCTACGCGCCATCGCCGATGCCATCGACTGCCCCATCCCTCCCTTCGTCACCGCAACTTCCCAATCCCCGACCGAGGAGCAGGACGCATGAGCGAAGGCTGGATATCCCCCGTCTTGACGGACCAAATCCTGGAAAAAGAAACTTCCGCCTTCCGCGCCTATTCCTCGCGGGACGCATGGGTGGATTGGTGGGACGGGCACGCGGTCATTTCCGCCGACACCGAAGAAGAAGGCCGTTCGCTTTTTCAAGGGTTCCAAAACTGGAAAGAAAACACCGGCCAAATCTCGGAGTCCGTCCACTTCCGCAAACTGGTGAAGGGTCCTGACGAAAAAGATGTCCCCGTTCTCTGGGAAGGCAAACGCCCTCCCGAAGAACTTACGGTCCAAGAAAATGGGCTCTCTTTTCTTGTCAACCTGTCTTCTGGTTACTCGTCCGGCCTCTTTTGCGACCAGCGCGAAAACCGCAAAACCTTGCGCTCTTGGATCAGCCAGACACCCTCCCCTAACCTCCTCAACTGCTTCGCTTACACCTGCGCTTTTTCTCTGGCCGCCGCCGCCCAAGGTGCCGAAACTTGCAGCGTCGATATCTCTCCCCGCTTCCTCCAATGGGGAAAACGCAATTTCGCAGCGAACCACATCCCGGATTCCTCGCACCGCTTCTACCCGGAAGATGTCTTGAGCTTCCTCCCCCGCCTCATCAAACGGGATGAAAAATTTTCTTTCATCGTCCTGGACCCCCCAACCTTTTCCCGCAACAGAAAAGGCAAGGTCTTCCGCGTGGAACGGGACTTTTCGCACATCTTGGAACTCGCCTTGGGCTGCGCCAAACCAAACGCTAAAATCCTCCTCTCTACCAACTGCTTGCGCTTCGGCATCGAATCTCTCTGGAACCTCGCCCGCGAAGTCGCCCCGGACGCTAAAATCGTCTCCGGCTCGATCCCTCCTGATTTTTCTTCCTCTCCGCACGCCACCTCTCTCTGGCTCCAATGCGGAGACAACGACTGATGCAAAAAATGTCCGCCTCGCAGGCCACGACCCCCTTCCGCATCGAAGTCGCCCTTTCGCCTTCCGGTTCCACCGTTTCTTTGGCGGGCAGGATGGATGCCCCCTCCATCGGTTCCTCGTGGGCGAAGGCTCTCGCCGCCGCATCTTCCCCACCCCCACTCACCGTCAATCTCGCCAAAGTCGAATACATGGACGGCGCAGGCGTCGCCCTCTTGCTCGCCCTCAAAAAACAAAACCCGTCTCTCTCGCTCACCGGCTTGCGGGAAGAACACGCCCAACTCCTCGCGCCCTTTGAAAAAATCGCGCTCCCGGAAAACTTCAAAGCCCCCGCAAAAAAAGATCACCCCATCGCCGGCGCAGGAAAACTCACCCACCACCTCCTCCTCGACCTCCGCGAGCAAATCGCCTTCGTCGGAAAACTCTCCACCCTCCTCTGCCAAATGCTCTTCAACCCGAAGATCGTCCGCTGGCATGAAGTCTTCCTCACCTTCCAAAAAGTCGGCACGGACGCCATCGGCATCGTCGCCCTGATCGGCTTTTTGATGGGCATGATCCTCGCTTTCCAATCGGCCATCCCTCTCAAACAATTCGGCGTAGATATTTTTGTCGTCAACCTCGTCGCCCTCGCAATGTTCCGCGAACTCGGTGTCATCATGACCGCCATCGTCTTGGCGGGTCGCTCCGGCTCGGCCTTCGCCGCCGAAATCGGCACCATGAAAGTCAACGAAGAAATCAACGCCCTCAACACCATGGGCTTAGACCCCGACCGCTTCCTGGTCCTCCCCCGCGTCATCGCCGGCATCCTCGCCATGCCCTTCCTGACGATCTACGCGAATGTCATCGGCATCTTCGGCGGGATGCTCGTGGCGACGACTTTCGGCCACAACTGGCAAGTCCTCTGGGCGCAACTCCTCACTGCCGTCGCTGTCTCCGATGTCTTGACCGGCCTCATCAAATCGTTTTTCTTCGGCTTCCTCATCTCGTCAACCGGCTGCCTCCGCGGCCTCCAAACAAAACTCGGTGCCTTGGCGGTCGGTGAATCGACCACCCGCTCGGTCGTCAGCTCGATCGTCTTGATTATCTTGACGGACGGCATTTTTGCCGTTGTCTTCTACGCGGTAGGATTTTGAAAAAACACCGCTCCACGACAATGCCTGACGCCATCATCCGAGTCGAAAACATGACCGCCGCCTACGGCGATTCGGTCGTTCTCGACCGCTTGAATTTCGAAGTGAACCGGGGCGAAATTTTTGTGGTCCTCGGCGGCTCCGGTTGCGGAAAAAGCACCCTCCTGAAACACATGATCGGGCTCTACCGCCCCGCCAGCGGCAACATCTGGATCGATTCCATGGACATCGCTTCCGCCCAAGGCCTCGCCCGCTCGGAAATCCTCAAAAAAATCGGTGTCATGTATCAAAGCGGCGCCCTCTTCGGCTCCCGCTCGCTCTCGGAAAATGTGAAACTCCCTTTGGAAGAATTTACTTCCTTGCCGGGGGATGCCATGGACTTGCTGGCGTGGTCAAAACTCAAGCTCGTCGGCTTGGACCGCTACCTCCACCACCTGCCGAGCCAAGTCAGCGGCGGAATGCAAAAACGCGCCGCCATCGCCCGCGCCATGGCCCTCGACCCTTGCGTCCTCTTCCTCGATGAACCTTCCGCCGGCCTCGACCCCGTCACTTCCGCGGACCTCGATACCCTCATCAAACGCCTCAACCAGGCCCTCGGTCTCACTTTTGTCATCGTCACCCACGAACTCCCCAGCATCTACTCGCTCGCCGACCGCGTGATCATGCTGGACTCCGCAACAAAATCTATCATCGCCGAAGGCGACCCCGCCTACTTGCGCGACCACTCCGCCGACCCTCGCGTCCGCCAATTTTTCCTCCGCCAATCTCATGAAACACCATGAATGAAGATATAAAATATTTCCGCATCGGGCTTTTTGTCGTCGTCTCCGCCACCCTCCTCGCCTTCTCTCTAATCGTTTTTGGCGCAGGAAAAATTTTTGAAGACCGCATCTCTTTTGAAACCTATGTCAGCGGGACAGTCCAGGGCATCGACCTCGGCTCCCCCGTAAAATTCCGCGGAGTGACCATCGGCAAAGTCTCTAAAATCAGCTTTGTTTTCAACGAATACCCGAAAATCAAACAGGGCGGTATCTACAACTATGTCTCTCTGGGCATGGAAGTTACAAAACCCGTTTTCCCTGGGATGTTCGAGGACGACGACATCAGCGAAGAAATTCAAAACGCCGTCAACGAAGGGCTTCGCGCCCGCATCGAACCCATGGGAATCACCGGGATGAACTATGTGGAAATCGACTATGTGAACCCGAAACTCTTCCCTGCTTTCGACCCCCCATGGAAACCGGGCACCACTTACATCCCCTCTGCTCCCGGACAAATCACGAACCTCCTGGACTCCGTAAACAAAATCATGAGGGACTTCGAACACTTCAAACTCGACGAAATCGGCAACCGCCTTTTCACCCTTTTGACCAACCTCAACACGGTCGTCGAAGACGCGGATTTCGTAAAAATCAGCACCGACCTCCAAGAGTTTTGCCGCGAAGCTTCCATCCTCGTCTCGGAACTCAACTCGGTCATCAAAGAAGCCAATGTGCCCGAACTCGCCGCAAACACAAAAACTTCCCTGAACGCCATCACTTCCGCCGTCGATGACCTCAAACGCATCTTGACGAATATCGAACCCGCCACCCGCATCAACGGCGACGACATCGACGCCTCCCTCGCAAATTTCCGCGTCATTTCCGACAACCTCCGCTCCCTCACCCACGACCTGAAACAAAACCCCTCCCGCCTCATCTTCGGCTCCCCTCCCCCAAAAACCAGCGTCATGGAACCCGCTGTCGCCGAACCAAAAACAAAAAAATCTCCGAGACGATGAGCTTCCGTTTTTTCTCTCTCTGCACCCGCTCCCTCTTCCTGGCCGCCACCTGTCTGGCCCTCACCTCTTGCATTTTTCAGCAACCCGCAAAAAATGGCATCAGCTTCGCCTTCGCTCCCAAAACCCCGCAAATCGCCCCACCGCAAAACGGCCCTACCCTTTCTGTCCGCATCTTCGATTCCGACCCCTCGTGCGAACAGACGAACTTCTCTTACAGGGTTTCCTCCGTCGAATGGGAAACGGATTACTACAACACCTTCTCGCAACCTCCCGATGTCTTGGCCACTTACGAAACTCGCCGCTGGCTGGCATCCTGCGGCATCTTCAAAAGCGTCTCCATCCCCGGCCTCGCCCCCGCTCCAAGCTACCAACTCCAAGGCTTTCTCTCCGAAATCTACGGGGATTTTACCGACCTCGAAAACCCGAAAGCCGTCATCACCCTCAAATTTGCATTCTACGCTCCTGGCACAACGGCATCCTCCTCCCCTCTCCTCCAACGCTCCTACCACGCCGAAACCCCTTTCGCAAAACGGACCCCCGCCGCCCTCGTCGCAGCATGGGATCTCTGCCTGGAATCCATCCTCTCCCGCTTGGCCAACGATCTTCGCAAGTGCCTCCCCCCCAACACTTCCCAACCCGCCGCCCCCACGCACTAACCCCCGGTATGCCCCCGACAAAAATCCTGCATATCATCGATAGCCTCGACCTCGGCGGCGCCCAAACCGTCCTCCTAAACCTCGCCCGTTACCTCCCCCCTCTAGGCTTTTCCATCGAAGTCGCATCAATGCACGGACGCGGCGTTTTTGCCCGCCCCCTCGAAGAAACGGGAACCCCCGTCCACTCCCTCTCGCCCCACAAATTTTTTCCCGCCTACCTCTGGAACCTCCCCTCTCTCCTGGCCAAACAACGCTTCGCCCTCGCCCACTTCCACCTCTTCGGCTCAAACTGGATCGCCAAACCCCTCTGCTCGCTCTGCGGAGTCCCTGCCCTAGTCTCGCACGACCACTGCAACGACATTGCCCGCCACGAAAAAAAATTGGCCCTCGCCCTAGATTCCCTCACCAACCGTTGCTCGTCTCTGGTCTTCGGCGTTTCAAAAAGCACTTGCGATTTCCTGCTCGCACACGAAAACCTCCCGCAAAAAATCGTCCACCTCCTCTACAACGGCGTGGATACCAACGACTTCTCCCCGCCCACCCAAGACCGGCGGGCGGCGGCAAAACGGGCGCTGGGCATGGATCCTTCCCGCTTTCTCGTCGGCGGGGTCGGACGCCTTGTCGAACAAAAAAATTTTTCTCTTTGGCTCGACGCCGCGGCTGAAACGCAAAAAACTTTCCCCCTCACCCAATTCTTTATCGCAGGAACCGGCCCGCAAGAAACATCCCTGAAAGAAAAAGCCGCATCCTTAAAACTCCGCGACCTTTCGTTTGGCGGTTTCGTCGGAGACCGCCCTTCCCTCTACCACGCTTTCGACGCGCTCCTGATTTCTTCGGACTACGAAGGCTTGCCGATGACATTGCTGGAAGCCATGGCTTCCGGGGTCCCGATCGCCGCTTCGTCCGTCGATGGCCTGAAAGAAATTTTGACGCACGGCGAAGACGCCCTCCTTTCTCCCCCAGGTTCCGCTTCCGGCTTTTCGGCGAATCTTTCTTCCCTCCTCTCCTCCCCTTCCCTGCGCGAAAATTTGACCGCCGCCGCCCTCCAAAAAATCCGCTCATCGTTCTCCGCCGCCGCCCAAGCCGAATCCCTAGCCTCTTTTTATCGAGAGTTGCTTGCAAAAAATCCCCCCAAACGATAAAAAAAGAAAAACGAAGAAACGACCTCATGCACACGCTCAAATCCCTGCAATCCTTTTTCGCGCTGGCCGCTGCCCTCTGCCTCGCAAGCTGTTCTTCCTCCCAAACTTACATGCCAGACACCGCCCCCGAAATGGTGATCACAAAAGATTTTACCCCCTTCTACCGGATCGGCCCCCAACAGATTAACGGCCCAGATGCCTCCCTGCGCATCGACTCCTATCTCAAGCTCTTGAAAAAAGAATTCGGCTTCAGCTATGTCCAACTCGAAGACGGGCGCACCGGCTTCATCCCTGCCGATGCCTACAAAGCGGCACCTCCCCGCCCAACCTTCGCCGAGCTCGAAAAAAAGACAAAAAGCAAAACTAGCAAGCCTTACTCGGGCTCCCCGATCGATGATATGCCCCTGCCGGACTTGCAAGCTCTGCCGGACGATATCCCTGCCCCCATCCTGCTCGACGACGAACCCACGGAAAAAAAACCCCAGTTCCGACTTTAGGCTTGCGCAAAAATAAATTTTCAATTCTCCCCTCCCCCAATCTGCAATCTGCAATCTGCAATCTGCAATCTGCAATCTGCAATCTGCAATCT